>CAZFCV010000127.1:0-3962 GCA_964517985.1 uncultured Dehalococcoidales bacterium
GGATGTGCTGGTGATTGAGGACATTGTTGATACCGGGCTTACCATCGCCTTCCTGCTGGAGTACCTGAGGAAAAAGAAGCCGGCTTCACTCCGGCTCTGCTCGCTGACGGACAAACCCTCCCGGAGGCAGGTCCCGGTAACCGTTGATTATCCCGGTTTTACTGTTCCGGATAAATTTATTGTCGGCTATGGGCTGGACTGGGATGAGAAGTTTCGCCACCTCCCCGAGCTGTATACCCTGGAGGGGGAGGACTAGCCTTTTCCGGGTTTTACATAAATAAATATATCACGGGAAGATGGGGTTGACAGACAGTCAATTAATCTCGGTTGCTAAAGGGGAAACCGCCGCTGACCTCGTTCTGGCAAATGCCCGGGTGGTAAATGTCTTCACCGGGGAGGTTGAGGCGGGCAATATCGCTATCTGCGGGGACAGGATTGCCGGGGTAGGGGACTACCATCAGGGCAAAGAGGTGCTGGATATTGGCGGCCGCTACCTGGCTCCCGGGCTCATCAACGGGCATACCCATGTGGAAAGCTCCCTGCTTGATATCCCCCAGTATGCCCGGGCGGTGGTGGGGCGGGGCACCCTGGCGGTTGTTACCGACCTCCATGAGCTCGCCAATGTTTGCGGTCTGGAGGGCATAAGATACGTCCTGGACTGTGCCCGGCACCTTCCTCTGGATATCTTTCTTCTGGCTCCTTCCTGTGTGCCGGCAACCGGGCTGGAGACCTCAGGGGCGAGCCTTGACGCTACGGATATTCGCCATCTCCTCCGCTGGCGGGGTGTTATCGGGCTAGGAGAGGTAATGAACTTCCCCGGCGTGCTCCATGGCGATGCCGGTATCATGGACAAGATTAGCCTGGCTCAGGGGAAGGTTATTGACGGTCATGCCCCGGGGGTTACCGGCAAAGAGCTCACCGCCTATATTGCCGCCGGAATTCACTCCGACCATGAGTCCGTCTCCCTAGAGGAGGCAAGGGAAAAGCTGAGGCAGGGCATGTATATCATGCTCCGGGAAGGCTCGTCGGAGAAGAACCTGGACGCCCTGCTGCCCCTGGTTACCGATAAGACCTACAAGCGATGCCTCCTGGTGGTTGACGACCGCAGCTGTGTTGACCTGCTCCAGGATGGCGATATTGATGCCGTGGTACGCCGGGCGATTCACCTCGGTCTTGACCCGGTGCGGGCAATTCAGCTGGCGACCATCAACCCGGCAGACTACTTCCGCCTGAACCGGCTGGGGGCAATCGCCCCGGGCTATATGGCTAATCTTATCGTCCTCGGTGACCTGCCCCGTTTCCAGGTGGATATGGTCTTCTACCGGGGTAAGCCGGTCGCTAAAGAGGGCGAGCCACTCTTCCCCGTATACCAGACCCGCAGCCAGGGCTTGCGGGAGACGGTAAATATCAAGCCCTTCCCTATTGAGGCACTGAAGCTTGTCCCTTCGGGGGAGAGCGAGCTGGTTATTGAGGTTGTCCCCGGTCAGATAATTACCCGGAAGAGGCGGGAAAGGGTGAAGGTCAGCGGCGGTGCCATTGAGCCTGATACCGGGCGGGATATCCTGAAGCTGGCGGTTGTGGAGAGGCACCGGGCGACGGGCAATATCGGGCTGGGGCTGGTTAGCGGCTTCGGCTTGAAGAGGGGGGCTCTCGCCTCATCCATCGCCCACGACTCGCACAACATTGTCGCCGTCGGCACCGGGGATGAGGCTCTGTTCACCGCCATCATGGAGGTGGAACGGCTTGGGGGTGGCATGGTGGCTACTGCCGGGAATCGGGTGCTTGCCAGCCTGCCCCTGCCCATTGCCGGTTTGCTCTCTGACCAGCCGCTGGAGACGGTAGCCGGCAAATTGGGGAGGCTGGAGCAGGTGGCAAGGGAACTGGGGACAGGGCTTACCTCCCCTTTTGCCACCCTTTCCTTTCTGGCACTACCGGTAATCCCGGAACTCAGGCTCACCGACCGGGGTCTGGTGGATGTGAACGCCTTCACCCTGGTGAAATAGAGCGCCCTGGAGAGCAATATAGTCAAGGAGGGAAACCTGATTGGCGGCTTCGGAAACTATCTTTGAGAACCGACATGACGCCGGCATGCAGCTTGCCCCCAAGCTGCATGATTACCGCAACCAGTCTGCCGTCGTCCTTGCCATCCCCAACGGGGGCGTGCCGGTGGCGCTGGAGGTAGCCAGCGCCCTCAAGGCTGACCTTGACCTCGTTGTCTGCCGCAAAATCCCCATGCTTATCAACCCGGAGGGTAGCCTGGGGGCAGCCGCTAACGACGGCACGGTTATCTTTAATGAAGAGGCAATAAAAAGGGTGGGCGTGAGCCGGCAGCAGCTGGAGTATGAAATCAGCAAGGTACGGGGCGAGATAAAACAGAGGACGCTCCTCTACAAAAGAGACCGGCCGCCGGTCAGGCTAGCCGACAAGACGGTGATACTCATAGATGAGGGGCTTGCCTCCGGATATACCATGATGGCTGCCGTGGAATCACTGCGCCACCGCCGCCCCAGGGAGATAGTTGTCGCCGTGCCGGTGGCATCGGCGATAGCGGTGAAAAACGTGGAAAAGCTCGCCGACCGGGTGGTGACCTGCATTACCGGCTACATGCCCCGCTTCTACGTATCCGACTTCTACCGCTACTGGCTTGACGTCAGTGATGAGGATGTCATCCGCTACCTTAAAGAGTGGCAGGTGCGGCAGTTCCGCTCGCAAATCACCCCGCCGGAGGGATAGGGGTGTGCTCCATCAAGACCTGTGCTGCTGTATGAGCCTCTCGCCGTGCTCCAGCAAGGCTCTAGCCCTCGCCGGAGACAAGTCCTTCTTTGACTCCAGGTATCTCTTCAGTGCCTCAACGGGCGTCAGCTCCTCGGCGGTGACATCCCCCAGCCTGAGGCGCACCTCCCGCCTGGTTTCCTTGCTGATGGTGAAATAATAGGCTTCCCGCGCCGCACTCCGGAGCTGGTCATCCCGCAGCTGCCCCTCAACCGGCGCCGGCAGGCTGACCTGAAGGCGGACGATGGCTTCCTTAATCCTGTCCCCCTGCTCGGTAATCCTGCCAACTAGCGTTGCCGTGGGGTCGGCATCCTCCGGCGGGATAGTGACATTGATGGTGAGAAAGCGGCGTCCGCTTACCGGGTGGAAGGCAAAGGACACCTGCCTCTTTCCCGTCCCCTGAGCCGGTTCAATCTCCACCAGGTAGAAGCCCTTTTCATCCTCCTCCTCGCCGAAGTCCAGCCGCTCCAGGCTGCCGGGGTAGACCACCGGCGGGCTGGTGTTTAGAACCTGGTGCCGGTGGATATGGCCCAGGGCAACATAGTCAAAAGCTGGGTTGGCGACATTGCCCGGCAACAGGGCAGGCTCCTGCCCGATTACCAGTGACCTCTCCGAGCCCACCCGGGCGCCAACCACCCAGACATGGGCGGCGAGTATCGCCGGCAGCCCCGGGTCAAGCTGCTGGACATGCTCGTTTATGGTGCCGGTCAGCACCTCCTGTAGCCTCTCATTAATCTGCTCAAAGGTGAGACCCCGGCTCTCTTCTCTGGTCAGGAGCTTGCTGCGCCTCAGCCAGGGCAGGGAGGCTACCTGGACGGTGCCGCCGGGGGTGGGGATGAGGTGGATTTGAGGGCGGTTGGCTACATAGACATTATCCACCGCCAGGGTAGAAAAGATTTCCGGGGTGGTCGCCCCGCCGACGGCATTGGGCATATCATGGTTGCCGACGAGGAGGAACACCGCTATGCCGCCCTCGGACAGGCGCCGGGTGCGCCGGGCAAACTCCCGCTGCTGTGTCTGGCTCGGCTCGCGGCTCTTGTAGGCATCACCGCAGAAGAGGACGAGGTCTACCCGGTTCTCCAGGGCAAAATCCACCACCTGGTCAAAGGTATTCAGAAAGTCCTGAAGGCGCGTGGACAAGCCGCTTTCGGGGTCAAGCCGCCCGTAGCTTTCCACCCCGAGGTGGAGGT
>CAZFCV010000128.1:0-3947 GCA_964517985.1 uncultured Dehalococcoidales bacterium
ATTTGTCCCCGCGGACATTTTTCTAGGGACTCTTTTTCTGCCCCCATCGGCACGTATTGTCTTTGACTTTTTCATTATAAATGAGGACAGGGAAACCCCGGCGTCGCTTTCCATGCTGATGAAGAACTTGATGCACTTGCGGGCAACATCGCCGGTTACCTGGTAGCGGCTGTAGAAGATTTCCTCCAGCTGGGCATAGGTTGCTACCTGCGGGTCAAGCGAGCGGTCGGAGACAAAATCAAAGGAGCTGTGGGCTATCTGCCTCAGGATTTCCGCCCTCTGGGTCCCCCTGGTGGAGGCTATCTGCCTTAGCCGGGTTGTTGGTGTGCCACTACTATCAATAAGCCCCAGGAAGCGGAGGGCAGCCATGAGCTGGGTGCCGGTGCTCCCGGAGTATCTCTCCCCCCAGTAGCTGCGGTCAATCCGGGATGGTAGCCCTAGCTGTAAGCCGTCAATAAAATTGCGGAACGTGCGGTAGGAAACGTATGGCGGTAACGCTTTTCGGCTTGTTTCATTTACCATTGCTGCATTCCAAATCCGTTGAATGCCATTATATTCCAAAGGACTCCGGATTTCAAGTGGTAGAGCAAATAATGCCAGATTATTTTCCCGCAGGATATTATGGAACTGGGGGGGATGGAGAGGGACAAAAATTGACGCATGCTTTTGGCACGGAATAAGCTGTAGGCAAAACTAAAGGAGGAGGCTCATGGGAACGGCAGTAGAGTACCAAAAGGTAATGACGGAAATTGTCTTCGTCAACCTGCCTGGGCCGGAGGAGCCCAGCGGGGAGATGACCGGTGGGGAGCTGCTGCACGGCTTTCTGGCGGACATTTACCGGTCACGGGACCCGAATGTCAAGGCTTACATTGATTCCCTGTGTGGAAAGTGGAACATCCACTACAGGGAGAACGGCAGGTAGCGGGCAGTTCCAAATCTTGAGCTAAGGAGTAGCCGATGAACAGGGCAAAGATTGCTGCCATTGATGTTGGCACGGCTAAGGTATGCACGGTTATGGCGGATACGGATGGCGCTGGAGACCTTCGCATTCTGGGGGTTGGCGCTGCTGCCTCTCGCGGGCTGGAAAAGGGGTTGGTGGCTAATGTTAGAGATGCGGCGGCATCAATCTCTCAGTCGGTGAAAAAGGCGGAAAAGATGGCGGGCTACCGGCTGAAGTCCGCCTGTGTCAGCGTCTCCGGAACAGATACGACTTCACTGAACAACCGCGGGGTTGTCTCCATCTCCCGCGATGATGAGCTGGTGCACAATGCCGACCGGAAGCGGGCTCTTGAGGTGGCACGCGGTGTTGAGATGCCGGCTGAACAGAGACTGCTCCATGTCATACCCCGCTACTACACGCTTGACGGGCAGAGGAATATCAAGGACCCGGTCGGCATGTACGGCTTCCGGCTGCATGTTGAGACGCACACGGTTACTGCCGACACGATGGCGGTGCAGAACCTGACCCGATGCGTCCGGAACCTTGGTGTTGCTGTTGAGGGGCTTGTCCTTGAATCCCTGGCTAGCGCCGAGGCGGTGCTCACCGAGGACGAGAGACAGGACGGGGTTTTGCTGGCTGATATCGGCGGTGCCACCACCGATATTGCCGTCTTCAAGGATGGCAGTGTCAATCACACGTCATCCCTGCCGGTAGGCGGCTACCAGATTACCAATGATATTGTAGTCGGTCTGGGACTTCCCTTTGAATTAGCCGAGGAGATGAAGAGGAAGCACGGCAACGCTATGCCGTCCGGGGAGGAGGTTGCCGATGATGTCACTGTAGGCGGGAACGGGCACAGCGTCTCCTACCGCGACCTGTGCGATATCATCAACGCCCGTGTTGAGGAGCTCTTCCGGCTTATTCTATGTCAGATGCCACAGACTGACTTCGGCGTGGCTATCCCCTCCGGGCTGGTGCTCACCGGTGGTAGCTCCAATCTGGCGGGCATTGCCGAGCTGGGACAGAGGGTGACCCGGCTTCCGGTGAGGGTGGGCCTCCCGCTTAGCCTGGATGAGACCCTGCGTGACCCGGCCTATGCCACCGGCTTGGGTCTTGTTTGCTGGAGGGCAAGGAACCATGGTGTGGAGGACCCGTGGCCCAGCCGGGGTGGCTTGCACTTTTTATTGCCCCGATTTTTGGGCAATATCGGCGGTGGAAATTAGGGGTGCTCGGATAACCTTAAATAAAGGAGATGAAAGATGGCAAGGACAAGTTATGTGCCCAACCCGGCTAAGATTAAGGTCGTTGGTCTGGGAGGTGCCGGCTGTAATGCAATCACCAGAATGATCCGGGAGCAGATACAGGGTGTGGAATTCATTGCCATGAATACCGATGCCCAGCATCTGGCGGTTACCGAAGCCCCGGTGCGAGTCCAGCTTGGCCAGAAAATTACCCGGGGCCTGGGCGCTGGTGGCGACCATGTTATCGGGCAAAAGTCGGCTGAGGAAACCAAGGACGAGATTAGGGAGCTCATTAGCGGGGCGGATATGGTGTTCGTCACCGCTGGTATGGGTGGTGGTACCGGTACCGGCTCGTTACCGGTGGTTGCGGAGCTGGCTAAGCAGAGTGGAGCCCTTACCATTGCCGTTGTCACCAAGCCGTTCACCTTTGAGGGCAACCACCGCTACGCGGTTGCCGAAGAGGGAATCAGCAACACGATTGATAAGGTGGACACCCTGGTCATCATCCCCAACGACCGCCTGTTTAACCTCTGTGACCAGAAGACCGAGGTGGATGGTGCCTTTAAGATGGCTGACGAGGTGCTCTGCCACGGTGTTCAGGCTATTGCCGAGGTTATTACCGTCCCCGGGCTCATTAACCTTGACTTTGCTGACGTGAGGGCGGTGCTGCAGGATGCCGGTCCGTCCTGGATGTCCATTGGCCGGGGTGCCGGGCAGAACCGGGCTACCGATGCTGCCCGGGACGCGCTGGATAGCCCGCTTCTGGATGTCTCGGTCAGGGGGGCGAAGGGGGCACTGTTCAATATTGGGGGTGACAGCAACCTTAGCCTGTCTGAGGTTAATGCTGCTGCCAAGGTCATCCAGCAGGCTGTTGATCCGGAGGCGAATATAATCTTTGGTGTTAATCTTGACCCTAACCTGGATAGTGAGGTTCGGCTGACTCTGATTGCAACTGGTTTTGCCAGTAAGGAGGCATTGCTTGGTGCTGACCGGGATAAGGAACTGTCCCGACTCCTGAAAACCCTGAAGACCGATGAAGAGCTTGCTGTCCCTGCCTTCTTGCGGCAGCGACGCTTGCTGTCCAACCGATAACCAGAAATAACGGATCATTTGCTTGCCCGGGGTTATTAATCATCAGGCAGGGAAGGAGGAGACCCAAAATGGCTACTCTTTTTGAATTGTTGCTGAACAGGGTAGACGGATGGGGCAGGGGGTCAGCAAGAAGAAAGCATCGCGTGCAATGGCCAGAGAACATGCTGGACTATTTAGAGAAGGAGTTTCACCTCCTCCCCAAGGACATGGTCGCCCTCCGCTGTGTCCGGCGTCGCGGCTCTTTTGGCGGGGTGCCGGCTAACTTTGTCCGCATCTGCGACCAGGTAACGGCATCTGAGCGGGGGATTATGGTCCGGGGCTACCGTGACCTGGATAAGCATCCCGAGCTCGTGCTCTTTGAGGGCCATGTCTTTTCCGGGGGAATGGTTTGTCTTAAGAAGAGGGAAGTCGGCAGTGGCGGGGTAGTATCACCAGAGGCAAGCCGGTGCAGCTCCTAGCCGGAGGAAATGTTTTGCCCGAAAAACTGGTTTAAGGAGAGTAGTTTTGTTATAATTCTCTGGCAGCAATGATTGACTATAGTCACTGGGTTGTGGTTATTTGGTGAAGAGCAGAGAAAAGGCAGTATATGTTTAACCCGGTTACGACTACTCCCAAGTCTCTGGAAGACTACCGAGCCATAGTCGGTGACCATGTTGTTGATGAAATCCTTGAAC
>CAZFCV010000129.1:0-3869 GCA_964517985.1 uncultured Dehalococcoidales bacterium
CAGGATAGGAGATGCCTTCGGCAGAAAAAAATTCTATATGCTGGGTTTTGCCCTAATGCCCGTTACTCTAACTCAAGAAGTGGTATCATTTACGGGGGCAGGTCAGCAGTCTGGAGGATGAAGCCACGCAAGAGTACCTTCTGCACCATCGAACTACGAGTATACACAAGGTAAAGGGAGTAAAAGAAGGGGGTAATTGCAGAATGACCAAAGTCCCTACGGTAAGAGGCCCACTAGTTCCAGGTATCAAGCTTGACGAGGATGTTCGTGTAACCATGCGCGATGGTATAAAGCTAGCAGTGGACGTTTACCGCCCGGAGGCTGAGGGGTGCTGCCCGGCACTGCTATCTATGTCACCATATTTAAAAGAGATACAGCAGTGGCCACCGGCATTAACCCACCAGATTGAAGCTGGCAACACCAACTTCTTCGTTCCCAGAGGCTACGTGCATATCATCGCCCAGATAAGAGGCAGTGCCTTATCCCAGGGGCAGTACAACTTCTTTGATATCAAAGAACAGCGTGACGGCTATGACCTGGTTGAATGGATTGCCCGGCAACCATGGTGTGATGGCAACGTGGGCATGATTGGCGATTCCTACTTCGCCATGATCCAATACCTTGTCGCTGCCCAGCAGCCACCCCACCTCAGGTGCATCGCCCCCTTTGATGGCGCCACTGACGTCTGCCACCGCGGCGGCATCTTCTTTGCCTGGTTTGCCGGTGTATGGGGAACTGATGTTCTCCGCATGTGCGTCTGGCCAGGACCGGTTGAGGGTAAGCTGCCCCCGGCTAATTTTATTGCCGATTGGGCAGCAAATCCCCAGGACGGGCCCTACTGGTGGGAACGGTCATCAATAACCAAGATAGATAAGATAGATGTCCCCGTGTTAAGTCTGGTAGCCCACCGTGGCTTCCTCCATTCCCGCGGCCAGCTTAACGGGCACACCAAAATCAAGTCACCAAAACGGCTTATGGTGCTCCCCGCTGGCATTAACATGCACGAGTTCTTCATAACCAGCCCAGCGGTAAACGAGTATCTCCTCAAGTGGTATGATTACTGGCTTAAGGGGAAAGATACCGGCATTATGGACGAGCCGGCGGTGGTGATTTTTGACTCCGACACCAAGGAATGGCGCTACGAAAATGAATACCCGCTGGCAAGGACGGAGTGGACGAAGTTCCACCTGCGGGCTAACCCGGCATGTCCGGCGACTCAGCCGCCCTACGGGTTGCTCAGCACGGAGCCAGCCGGAAACGAGGAGCCCGATAGCTATATGCGGCCACAGTCGATAGGGCTGGTAGCCAAGGGTAAGCCGGTGATTGCTTACAGCACACCCTCTCTTGAAAAAGACCTTCGTATATGGGGCCCGGTTAGTGCTGTCTTGCACGCCTCCTCAACAAGCCTGGACATTGACTGGTTTTTAAAGATGGCGGATATCAGCCCTGATGGCAGTGTAACACCAGTGAGCACGGGACACCTCAAGGCATCTTTTAGAGAGGTCGATGAGGCTAGGTCCAGCCCAGGACAGCCGTACCATCCTTTTCAAAATCCGGTCCGTCCCGAACCGGACAAGGTCTACGAATACCAGATAGAGCTTGTGCCCATGTTCCATACCTTTAAGAAAGGACATAAGATTTGGGTTCAGATTGCCAGTGATGACTTTGGTTACCAGGAGCACGTGCGTGCCGTAGACATCTCCGAGATGCTGCCGGTCCCATCCAAGCAGACCATCTACCATGACCCGGCAAACCCATCCCACCTGTTACTGCCGGTCATCCCGGATGCGCCGATAACCAAGCCAGTGGAGCCGCCGATACCCGAGATAAAGTGACCAGTTTAAACAAAGCTGCTCAAAGCGAAATACGGTGACGCGACGGCGGGCAGTAAAACCTGTTCGCCAATAAGGGGTAAGACCCACAACAAACAAACATATGTAATATGAAAGATGGCAACAGCTTTACCCATTTTGCGCCGTTTTCAATTTGACTACCCTCCATTAAAAAACGGTAATCGCTTTAGGACAACTTCCCGGTTCACCCCAGGCAAAAGTTAAGGGCCCACGTTGCTGCGGTAACTCCATCTTGAACATGCGGCGCTTACCCTTCGCGGTGATACTATAGATGTAGACTGGTTTAACTAAAGGCTTGACAGTGGCGCGGTTTATGCCGTTTTATCCAACCGAAGGCCACCCACTTTGATAATGAATTTCTCAAAGTCTTATAGTTACAGCCTGTCATATCTTGAATAACCTTGGCTCTTAGTGGGAAGAAGCCGCTCCGCTTTGTTACTGCCCGTTTTGTGCAATCAAATGCTGATACGCAGGCACGGCCCACGCTTGGGAACCCCAAGTAGTCAAATGTTCTAACACTGTTCATTTTAGCCCGCCACGGCCTTAATTAGCCTCGAAAGTGGAGCTGGGGGGATTCGAACCCCCTACCTTTTGACTGCCAGTCAAACGCTCTCCCAATTGAGCTACAGCCCCGTGGTTTCGTATCTAATCTAGCACAAAATGCCGGGAAAACACAAGTTGCCCGGGTCGGGAGCAATACCTCAGCTGCCCGCCTCGGCAGCTGCCTTTGCCTTGAAGGTTAGCTTGCCGTTCTTGAGGTCAACCACGACGGCATCCCCTTCCTTGAACTCGCCGCGCAACAGCTTCGTGGATAGCGGGTTCTCCACATGGCGCTCTATCGCCCGCCGCAGCGGTCTTGCCCCGTAGACGGGGTCAAACCCTTCCTTCACCAGCCACGATCTGGCAGCCTTGGTTACCTCTATGCCCAGCTTGCGTTCCGCCAGACGCTCCTGCAATTCCCCGACCATCAAATCGACGATACTCCTCAGCTGCTCCTCGGATAACTCGTGGAAAACGACGATGTCGTCAATACGGTTGAGGAACTCGGGGCGGAAGGTCTTCTTGACCTCACCCATTACCTTTTCCTTCATGTCCTCGTAGCCCTGCTTCCGAGCCCTGGCAGGAGCCCGCGGGGTGGCAAAGCCGATGGCGGTCTCCCGCCGGATGAGTTCCACGCCGGCATTGCTGGTCATGATGACCACCGTGTTCTTGAAGTCCACCGTCCGCCCGTGTCCATCAGTCAGGCGGCCATCGTCAAGGAGCTGCAGCAGGGAGTTGAACACCTCGGGGTGTGCCTTCTCAATCTCATCCAGCAGAATCACCCGGTAGGGGCGCCGCCGCACCGCCTCGGTGAGCTGCCCGCCTTCTTCGTAGCCGACGTAGCCCGGCGGGGCACCAATGAGGCGGGATACCGTGTGCCGCTCCTGATACTCGGACATATCAAGGCGCACTATGGCGTTTTCGTCATCAAACAGGAACCGCGCCAGGGTGCGCGCCAGTTCCGTCTTGCCAACGCCGGTGGGACCCAGGAACAGGAAGCTGCCAATGGGGCGGCGCGGGTCTTTCAGCCCGGACCGGCTCCTCCTAATGGCGTCACTGATAACGGTGACCGCCTCCTCCTGATTGATTAATCGCTCGTGGATGCGCTTCTCCATATGAATTAGCTTCTCCGCCTCACCCTCCAGCATCTGGGACACGGGAATGCCCGTCCATTTGGATATCAGGTCGGCAATATTCTCAGTATTAACAACCTCGCCAATCTTCTCCGCCTGAAGCCAGTTGCTTTTCGCCTGGTTGTAGTCCGCCTCCAGGTGCAGGCGCCCGCTCTTGAGCTGCGCCGCCTGCTCATAGTCCTGGCGCTGCGAGGCTGCCTCCTCTTCGTTGGTTAGCTGTTTGAGCCGCTGCTCCAGGGCTTTGACCTCCGGGGGGGCGCTCTGGGTGTCAATATTTATCTTGCTCGCCGCCTCATCAATGAGGTCAATCGCCTTGTCCGGCAGATGGCGGTCAGAGATGTAA
>CAZFCV010000130.1:0-3838 GCA_964517985.1 uncultured Dehalococcoidales bacterium
GCGGTCAATCGCCAGAACGGCAGTAATATCCTCGTGTTCCATGGGTCGGATTCTCAGTTTGCCTTCGTCTATCTTTCTGTCAGACATGATATTTGCCTCCCGGCAACAACATGGAATTCGTGATAGTATTAGCACGCTTTCCCCCCTTTTGTCAATGGCTTTCTGGCTGGCTTGCCCCGGCTTCCACGCGCCGGCTATCATTGTTGATGGTTTGGCAAACAGAACAGGGGTCTTTTTTACCTATTTTCAAGGGGAAAGGTTGCGGGATTTTCCGCAGGCACTAGCCGGTTGGCGCTATTCGGTGACCGGTGCCTGATTCTCCCATTTGCGGGAGTAGGCTTGCTTTAGCTGCTCAAAGTGTGCCTGGAATGAGGCGGAGCTGACGTCTTCGGTGGTCATCAGTATGGCATCCTCTTTGTTGTCAACGTAGTAGCCCCGCCTTACGCCCACCTGGTTGAAGCCATATTTACTGTAGAGAGCCTGGGCGGCTGTATTGGAGGCGCGCACCTCCAGGGTCATGACATGAGCCTTCAGCTCCCTCGCCAGGTCTATCGTTGCGATGAGCAGCCGCTCCCCTATCCCCTGACGGCGGTGGGACTTCCGGGCGGCGATGTTGGTGATGTGGGCTTCGTCAGCCACAATCCACATCCCGGCAAAGCCGACGACGTATTGGTTGCCTGGTGGGGGTGGGGCGTTGCCGAAGAAACGGCTCCGGTTAAAAAGATGCCGCACCCAGCCCGGCACCGCCGCCAGCCCCTTCCGGGGCACCCTCGGTGTCGGGGCAACCGTTATCCGGTCGTCGCAGGCGACGGTGTAGCGGGCGAGGGGATTTTGCCGCTCATGCTCGTAGTTTGTCGGTGGCCACAGGGTGGGGAAGGCTTCGCGGTCAATGGCGGTCACCTGGGCGATGTCTTTTCGCTGCATTGGGCGTACGGAGTAAGACAAGTTTCTATCTCCCATGAAGAATTATTGTATCACAGTAGCCCGGCGCTCACCACGTCTCATCCCGTTTCGGCACCGGTCAGTTATACCGGTTCATAGCTGCCGTCATACCCTCGGTAAGGAGACTGAGAGTGGCGTCGCTCACGGCGGGTATTACCGGGGCAATAACCTCTTTTTCACCGGGGGTGAAATCGCCGAGCACATAGGTGATAATATCCGCCTCGCTGTCATCCTCCGGGTGCCCGATGCCGACCCGGAGGCGGATGAAGTCCCGGCTTCCCAGGTGGGCGATGATGGAATCAACCCCCTTGTGTCCGCTGGAGCTGGCGCCGTAGCTGATGCGGAGCTTGCCCAGGGGGAGGTCAAGGTCATCGTGGATGACGATGAGTTCATCAAGTTGCACGTTGAACCTTTTTACCAGCCGCTCTACCGACATGCCGCTCCGGTTCATGTAGGTCTGCGGCTTAGCCAGCACCACCTCACTGCCGGCAACCGCCCCCACCCCGATTCGGGCTTGCCCCTGCTTTTTGGCAAAGGGTATCGCCTGCCTCCGGGCAAAGTGGTTCAGGCACATGAACCCCGCATTGTGCCGGTTATTGGCGTATACCCGCCCCGGATTGCCCAAGCCCACAATTAACTTCATAAAAACCGCCTTAAATCCCTGTTTCGGGGGAGTTTGCCGCTATTTGCCTGCCTCGCCGAGAAGGCGCCGGAGTTCCGCCTCGCTGAGCTGCCTGGTGCCCAGCTCCCGGGCGCGGGCGAGCTTGGAGCCGGGCTCAGCGCCGACGACAAGATAGGTCGTCTTCCGGGTAACATCGCTCTTGGCGGCGCCGCCCAGGGCTCTTATCCGCGCCTCGGCTTCATTTCTGGAGAGGGCATCAAGCCGGCCGGTGATGACAAACTCCATGCCAGCCAGGGGCATTTCCCCGGGCTTGGCTGCCACCTTGGCAAGCTGAACCCCGGCTTCTTCAAGTTTCCGGACAATCCTTTTATTTTCCTCCTGCCGGAAGAAGGCGGTAACGCTATCGGCAATCTTGGGCCCTATGGCGGGGATAGCCATCAGCCTCTCTCTGGAGGCGTTAGCCAGCGCATCAAGGCGGCTAAATTCCCCCGCCAGGATTTCCGCCGTCTCTTGCCCGATATGCCTTATCCCCAGGGCAAAGATGACCCGGGCGAGCGGTCTCTTTTTGCTGTTCTGGATAGCCCTTATTATATTGCCGGCGCTCTTCTCCCCCAGCTTCTCCAGCCGGGCGAGCGGCTCCTCCTCAAGGTAGTAGAGGTCAGCCGCATCCCTGACCAGCCCCTCCTGGAGCAGCACGGCGCTCAGGGACTCGCCTATTCCCCGGATGTCCATGCCCCCCCGGGAGACGAAGTGCTCCAGCCGCTCCTGGACCTGGGCGGGACAGGCGGCGTTGGAGCAGTAGTACATGACCTCGCCCTGGGGCTTGACCACCTCCGCCCCGCACACCGGGCACGCCGGCCGCCCCTTGTCCCTGTTGAAAATCTTTTTGAGGAGGTCAAACTCCCCTTCCTGCCCGCTGCGTTTGCCCCTGATGGGTCCCACGACCTCGGGTATCACCTCGCCGGCGCGCTGGACATGGACCCAGTCGCCCTCGCGGATATCCTTGCGCCGGATGTCGTCCTCATTGTGGAGGGCAGCCTGCTTGATGGTTACCCCGCCCACCGCCACCGGCTCCAGGACGGCATAGGGGTTGAGGGTACCTGTCCTGCCCACGCTGAGCCTTATCTCCTTCAGGCGGGTGGTGCCCTGGATGGCGGGGAACTTGTAGGCGATTGCCCACCGCGGCTCACGGCTAACGTTGCCCAGCTGCTCCTGAAGGTCAAGCTGGTTTATCTTCAGGACGATGCCATCCGCCTCGTAGGGCAGGCTTTCCCGCCTCTCCACCCAGCCCTGGTAGTATTCGGCAACCTGCTCAATGGTATTCACCAGCCGGTTATTGGGGTTGACCTTGAAGCCGAGGGACTTGAGGTACTCCATCGTTTCCCAGTGGGTGGGTGGGGTTGGCTTGCCCTCGGCGTAGCCCAGGGCATAGATGTAGATATCCAGCGGGCGTTTCGCCGTGACCCTGGGGTCAAGCTGGCGCACCGAGCCGGCGGCGGCGTTTCTCGGGTTGGCGAAGAGGGGCTGCCCTTCGGCGGCGCGCTCCTCGTTAAGCTTGTGGAAGCCGCTCCTGGGCAGGAAGACCTCCCCCCGCACCTCAAAGTGGGGTGGTGCCTCCCGGGGCACGGAGAGGGGGATGCTGCGCACTGTCCTCAGGTTCTGGGTTATATCCTCGCCACGGAAGCCATCGCCCCGGGTAGCCCCGGTGCTTAGCAAGCCGTCCCGGTAGGTCAGGGCTACCGCTAGCCCGTCAATCTTGTGCTCGCAGGCAAAGTCAAACGTCCTCCCGCTTGCCAGCTTTGCCGTCCGGGTGTGCCACGCCAGAAGCTCGTCCCGGGAGAAGGCGTTTGCCAGGGAGAGCAGCGGCAGCGGGTGTGCCACCACCCCGAAGGCTTCCACCGGGGCGGCGCCAATCCGCTGGGTGGGCGAGTCGGGGGTAAGGAGCTGGGGGTGGTCCTCCTCCAGCCCTTTCAGCTCCCTCATCAGCCCGTCGTATTCGGCATCGCCAATCTCCGGGCTGTCCATTACGTAGTAGCGGTAGTTGTGGTAGTTGATTCCCGCCCTTAGCTTCTCAATTCTGTCTCTTGCTTCCACCAGCTCCATGCGGCACGCCCCGTGACAAACGGTTATAGGTGATAATTATAGATACTATAATAATGTATATAATAAGGAAAGGTAAAGCGGTTATTTGCCGGGGAGATGGGTTGCACCATCACGGTAACATACGATAAACTGGGGGGGTTGCCCTTAAAGGGGTTCCATCTCTTCAGGGCT
>CAZFCV010000131.1:0-3788 GCA_964517985.1 uncultured Dehalococcoidales bacterium
TAACCCCCAATTTTTCGGAGATGGATGGTGGGGCGCGCACGGCAAAGCTTCAGGCTGAGGAGCTTGCCAGGGAGGGCAACCGGGTGGCGGTGTTTTGCCTCGGCGCGGATATGAAGCCGGAGGGCGCCGAGCTTGTCGTCCTGGGTATGCCCCGCCGTCTTTTCTGGGAACGGATTTACCGCCTTATCTTCCCCCTTGACATACCGGGGACAATCAGGGGGCTTTCCCGTTTGAAGGGATTTGATGAAGTCATCGTTCATCTCTACCCCTTGACCTGGCTGGGCTACCTGTCCAAGAAATTCTACGGGGCAAGGTACACCTTCTGGTATCACGGGATAGCCGCCCCCCGGTTCTTCCCCCGCCTCTATGAAAAGCTCTATATCTGGCTGCATATCCTCGGCGTCAAGCTCACCGTGGGGAATGTGGACCGGGCGGTTGCCGTGAGCCGCTACGGCCGGAAGGAGCTGAAAAGGTATACCGGGCTGGATAGTGAGGTCGTCTATAACGAGATTAATCTTGCCCGGTTCCACGCCGGGATTGACGGCGCCAGGATAAGGGAGAAGTACGGGCTGGGGGCGGCGCCGGTCATCCTCTCCGTGGGCGCTGTCCGTCCCATAAAGGGTGTCCACCTGCTGATTGAGGCATTTCGCCGGGTGAGTCATGTAATGCCGGAAGCCAGGCTGCTCATCGTGGGCCGGCACGATTACGATTATTACTCCCGGCAGTTGCGCCAGAGCGCCGGCGCCGGGGTTATATTTGCCGGTTATGTCCCTGACGAAGACCTGCCCTATTACTATGGTGCCAGCAATATCTATGCCACCGGCTCCCACTGGGAGATTCATAACCGTCCTGTCCTGGAAGCGCAGGCATGCGGCAAGCCGGTGGTAGCCTTCAATATTGAGCCGTTTCAGGAGGAGATAGACGGGAACGGGGTCCTGGTGGAGATAGACAATGTGGCTGAGTTTGCCAAAGCTTGCCTTGAGAAGCTGAACCAGGTTTGCCCGGTTGGGGCAGGCTATGCCCGGGATTCTATATGAGAGGTAGATAGTTTATGTCGGTGATTGATGTCGGTATCGTTGGCTGTGGCTATGCGGGGCGGATACACTGCCAGAGCTGGCAGCGGACCAGAGGGATTCGAGTCGTGGCTGTCTGTGACACTGACTGGGAAAGAGCCGCCGGTGCTGCCCGGCAATGGGGCGTTCCCGCTTACTATACCAGCCTGGGGGACATGTGCCGTGGTAACGGAATCTCGGCGGTATCCATAACGACCCCGCCGGCAACCCATGCCTCGTTAGCCATTGAGGCTATGGAGAAGGGCTGCCATGTCCTGATGGAGAAGCCCTTCACGGCGTCTGCTGAAGAGGCGGATGATGTCCTTGCCTGCTATCAGCAAAACAAGAGGAAGCTGACGGTCTGTCACAACCGTATTTTCTCTGCCCCGTGGCTCAGGGTGCGCTCCCTCATCAGGGAGGGGAAGGTGGGCGGGGTCACCGGAATGACGGTCACCATGTTGACCTCGCACCTTGACGGGCAGGCGAAGGACGAAAACCACTGGGCGCACCGGCTGGTGGGCGGTTTCCTGGGGGAATCAATGCCCCACCTGATATACCCGCTGACCTCGGTGCTGGGCAATCTGGAGGTAAGGCACGTTGCCGTTGCCAAGGTTGGCCGGCTGCCCTGGATGCCGGCGGATGAGCTTGCCGTGACGCTGCTTTCCGAGAAGGGGGTTTTGAGCACAATATACTGGAATGCCGATGCCCCCACCCAGGAGCATATCGTGGACATCTACGGCTCGCTGATGAGCCTGAAGATAAACGAGTTCACCTACTCCCTGATACGGAATAAAGCCCTCCCTCCCAGTGACGAAGTCCTCCGCAACCTCTGGATAAGGGGGGTTCTCAATATGAGGTTGGTCAGCCAGACACTCGCCTCAACCCTGGGGGCAGTCGCCAACCTTGCCCTGACACGGCAAGCCTTCCAGGCGCTCTCCATTATCACCGGGCAGTTCCGGGACAGCATTCTCTGTGACCAGCCGTTGCCGGTAGAACCGGTGGAGGCTCGTGAGGTCGTCCGGCTCACCGGGGAAATCTGCGCCGAGATTGAGCGGCAGAAAAAGGGACTGGGGAAAGACAGTGCGGCTTATCTCGGCGTCGGGGATGCTAGATGAGGATTTGCAGTATTGTTGATGCCACCAATATCCATACCCGGAGGTGGGCAAACTACTTTGCCCGGCAGGGCCATGAGGTGCACCTGATCTCCTGGCTCAGTGGCAATGGCTTTGAGAAAGGCATCCATTTTCATTATTTGCCCCGGCTGGCGCCGCATGTCTGGGCAGTGACGAAATACCCCAGCCATCTCTTCTGGCTGGGGGAGGTCAAGCGCTTAATCAGCCGGATCAAGCCCGATATTATTGACGGGCAGGGGGTTACCATAAGGGGCTATCTGGCTGCCTTTTCCGGTTTCCACCCGGCGGTGGTTATCGGCTGGGGCAGTGACGTCCTGATTCACCCCCGGAACCCGTTGTGGAGGATGCTGACCAGGAGGGCGCTAAAGCGGGCTGATATTGTTATTGGTTCCTCATCCCTGATAAGGAAGGAATGCATAAGGCTGGGGACAGCCCCGGAGAAGATACACGTCATCAGTAATGGCGTTGATACCGGGGTCTTTTCCCCCGCCCGCCGTGATGGGGGGCTGAGGGAAAAGTTCGGCGTGGGGGATGGCCCGGCTATCATCTCTATCCGCAACCTGAAGCCACTATACAACGTGGAGACGCTCATCCGGGCAGTACCGCTGGTGCTGGCGGAGTATCCCGGGGCAAAGTTCATTATCGTTGGTGATGGCGAGGAGAGAAGGGGGCTGGAGGAACTGGCACGCTCTCTGGGTGCCGCTGTGAGCATTGTTTTTACGGGCTGGGTGCCCCACAGCGAGCTGCCGGGGTATCTTGCCTCGGCGGATATCTTTGTCTCCACCGCCCTCTCTGATTCCATGCCGGTCAGCCTGCTGGAAGCCAGAGCCTCGGGTCTGGCGCCGGTGGTTACCGATTTACCGGCAATGCGTGACGTGGTGCAGGACGGCACTGATGGATTTCTGGTGCCGGTGAAAAAACCCGGGGTGCTAGCCGACCGGATAATCCGCCTGATAAAGGACGGGGGATTGCGGGGGAGGTTTGCCGGGCTGGGCAGGGAGCGGGTAATGGCAACGGCGGAGTATAAGGTGGAGATGGGCAGGGCGGTGGGGTTATATCAGGAAGCTGTTTCCCGGTTTCGTTCTGCCTGAATAGCACAATGGAGGTAAGGATGCGGGATGAGATAGTGAGCAACCTGCTGGAAAGTGCCGATAATCTCCGGGAGATAGCGGAGAACCATGTTGCCGAAATCGCCACCGTTGCCGAGGCGATACTGAACACATACCGGCGGGGTGGCGGGGTGATTCTCCTGGGGAATGGCGGCAGTGCCGCCGATGCGCAGCATATTGCCGGTGAGCTGGTGGGGAGGTTTGAGCTGGAAAGGAGAGCCCTGCCGGCGATAGCCCTCAACACCAATAGCTCCATTCTGACCGCGGTGGGCAATGATTATGGCTATGAAAACGTGTTTCTCCGCCAGGTTGAGGCGCTGGTGACCGAGAAAGATACCGTTATCGGCTTGAGCACCAGCGGTAATTCCGAGAACGTTATCCGGGCGCTGAGGGCGGCGGGGCGGCGGGGGGCGGTAACGGTGGGGCTGACCGGAGGCGATGGCGGCAAGCTGGCTGATGTTGCCGATATTGCCCTGAAGGTGCCGTCCCGGCGT
>CAZFCV010000132.1:0-3777 GCA_964517985.1 uncultured Dehalococcoidales bacterium
TTCTGGAAGGGGTCAGGGAGTACCGCGAGGACAACCTGGCAAAGATGGGGATGAGGGGTATCTTCCCGATATGGGGAAGGGACACGGCGGGGCTTATGGGGTCATTCATCAGGCTGGGCTTCCAGGCTGTTGTTACCTGTGTTGATACCAGGGTTCTGGACGGGGGATTCCTGGGCAGGACGCTCGACAGACAGTTCCTTGCCGCGCTTCCGCCCGGTGTCGACCCCGGGGGCGAGAACGGGGAGTTTCACTCCTTCGTCTTTGCCGGCCCGATATTCAGGGAGAGCATAGCCTGTAGCCCGGGGGAACGGGTGTTACGGGACTCGTTTTACTTCTGTGATTTACTGCCGGAAGAGCAGTCAGGGGGGTGAGGCAGATAGCCATAAAATTCGGCACCGATGGCTGGCGGGGCATTATCGCCGCCGATTTCACCTTTGACAATGTGCGCGCCTGCGCCCAGGCAGCAGCCGACTACCTGAAAGGCTCCGGCTTAGCCCGCCGCGGGCTTGTTATCGGCTATGACACCCGCTTCGCCTCCGAGGACTTCGCCGCCGCCGCCGCCGAGGTGGTCGCCGGTAACGGGATAAGGGTCTACCTCGGCAACCGGGCGATGCCGACGCCGGTGATAAGCCACGGCGTTCTGGCACAGGGAGCCGGGGGGGCTATCATCATCACCGCCAGCCACAACAGCGCCATATGGAACGGCTTCAAGTACAAGTCAGAGCAGGGTGCCAGTGCCCTGCCCGAGGTCACCAACGAGCTGGAGAAAAATATCGCCCGAACCCTGGAGACCGGGAACATAGAGCGAATACCGCTCGCCAGAGGCTTAAAGCAGGGGCAGATAGAATACGTTGACCTTGACCCGCTCTACTTTGAGCAGCTTTCCCGGCTGGTTAATCTGAACAAGCTGCGCCAGGCACGGCTCAAGCTGGCTATTGACGCCATGTATGGCGCCGGTATCGGCTACTTCCGGAGGCTGCTGGATGGTGGCAACATTGAGCTTGTGGAGATAAACAGCGAGCGCAACCCCCTCTTCCCCAGAATCCAGCCGGAGCCGATTGCCGCCAATCTGGAGAGTCTCTCGGCAACGGTCAGGGAGGAGAAGGCGGCGGTGGGGCTGGCTACCGATGGCGATGCCGACCGCATCGGCATCGTTGACGAGAACGGGGGGTTTATCACCCAGCTCCAGGTGTTTGCCCTGCTCTGCCTCTACCTGCTGGAGAGGCAGGGGGAGCGGGGGGCACTGGTCAAGACAGTAACCAGCAGCAGCATGCTCTACCGCCTGGGTGAAATATATAACGTGCCGGTCTACGAGACGACGGTAGGCTTCAAATACGTCGCCGCCCGGATGCTGGCGGAAGAGGCGCTCATCGGTGGCGAGGAGAGCGGCGGCTATGGCTTCCGGGGGCATATACCGGAGCGCGATGGCATCCTGGCTGGTCTCTACTTCCTTGACTTCATGATTGAGAGCGGCAAGACCCCTTCCCAGCTGCTTGACTACCTCTACAGCAAGGTGGGGCACCACCACTACAAGCGGGTGGATATGGAATTCCCCGCCGAGGAGCGCCCGGCAATAATCAATCGCGTCGGCAGCGCCCACCCGGAGACCCTTGACGGGGTCAGGGTAGCGGCATCGGACACGGTTGACGGCTTTCGCTTCATCCTTGCCGACAGAAGCTGGCTCCTCATCCGCTTCTCCGGGACGGAGCCGGTGCTCCGCATATATGCCGAAAGCAATAGCCTCGCCCGGGCTGACCGGCTGCTTGAGCTGGGCAGGGAAATGACCGGGCTGTAGACCACCCCCTCTCCTTTGAAGGAGAGAGGGATTAAGGGGGTGAGGTAGATTAAGGATTTAGATAACCCCCAATTTTTCCGGCAGCTTGACCCGGAGGGTATGCTAGGGTGCCTCCACGAGATACCCGGGCTATGCCAGCAGGCATGGCAGATGGCGGAAGCATTCCACCTGCCCCCGGACTACTCAGGGGTCAACAAGGTGGTTGTCCTGGGGATGGGAGCCTCCGCCATCGGCGGTGACCTGGCAAGCCGCCTGGTGGCAGCGGAAGCCAGGGTTGCCATATCTGTCCACCGCGATTACGATTTGCCCGCCTTTGTTGATTCCCGGACGCTGGTCATCGCCTCCAGCTACTCCGGGATGACCGAGGAGACGCTCACCGCATTTGAGCAAGCCCTGAAGACGGGGGCAAAGATGCTGGTGATTACCACCGGCGGCCGGCTGAAGAGCCGGGCGGAGGAGAGGGGGATACCCGTTTTCCGCTTTGACTACCGGGCACAGCCCCGCGCCGCCCTCCCCTTCAGCTTTCTGCCCATCCGCGCCTTCCTGCAACAGCTGGGGTTCATCGGTGACAAGTCGGCGGACGTGGCGGAAACCGTGCCGGTGCTAGAAGGGCTTTCCGCAAGGATAGACGAGACGGTGCCGCAGGACAGTAACCCCGCCAAGCAGCTGGCAAGCCGGCTCCACGGGCACCTGGCGGTGATATACGGCGGGGGGATATTCTCCGAGGTCGCCCGCCGCTGGAAGACCCAGCTCAACGAGAACAGCAAGGCATGGGCATTCCACGAGGTCTTCCCCGAGCTGAATCACAATGCCGTCGTCGGCTACCGGTTCCCCGCCGAACTCGCCAGCAGGACAGTGGTCGTCCTCCTCCGCTCGGCATCACTGCCGGAGCGAATCAGGCTCCGCTACGAGGTAACCCGCCGTCTCCTGGAAGGGGCGAAGGTCGGCTATGAGGTTGTGGACGGCGAGGGGGCAAGCCCCTTAAGCCAGCTGATGAGCCTGGTGCTCCTTGGCGACTACGTGAGCTACTACCTGGCAATGCTGTACCGGATTGACCCCTCCCCGGTAGAAACCATCGCCTACCTTAAAGAGCAGCTGGCGAAGGGCGGGGGAGGCTAGGACCCCAGACTCTATCTCTTGGTGTACTGCGGGGCTTTGCGGGCGCGCTTTAAGCCCGGCTTCTTTCTCTCTTTTACCCGCGGGTCGCGGGTAAGCAGCCCGTACTGGCGCAGCACCGGCCTGAGCCTTTCATCAGTCGCCACCAAGGCGCGGGCAATGCCGTGGGAGATGGCGTCCCCCTGCCCGGCTATGCCACCCCCAGCCACCTTAATCACGGCGCTGTACTTTTCCATGGCATCGCTGACCATAAGGGGTTGCTGGATGGTGCGGCGCTGGTCAGGGTGGGGGAAGAGCTCCTCCAGGGGCTTGCCATTTATGATGACCGCCCCGTTACCCGGCAGTAGCCTCACCCGGGCAACCGCGCTCTTCCGCCTGCCTGTGCCGTAGAAATAAGCCTGCTTATCCATATAAACACTATCCCCTTTATCCCCCTGACCCAGGGGGAAGAAAACTCACCAGAAAGGCTCTGCCCCTCTATGCCTCCGCAGCCGGGCCCGCCTCCACCTGACCGGCATGGGGGTGGCTATCACCGGCATAGACCTTCAGCTTCTTCATCATTGTAGCCCCCAGGCGGTTGCGGGGCAACATCCCCCGGACGGCATGCTCAATCACCCGGGTGGGGTGGGTCTGGAGCAGCCTTTCCAGGGTGATGCTCTTCAGCCCGCCGGGGTAGCCGGAGTGCCGGTAATAGAGCTTCTGCTTTACCTTGTTGCCGGTGACCCGAATCTTATCGGCATTGATAACGACAACATAGTCACCGGTATCCAGGTTCCGGGTAAATATAGTCTTATGCTTACCCATCAGCCGCTTCGCCACCTGAGTGGCGAGCCTGCCCAGAACCTGACCGGAGGCATCAACAACAT
>CAZFCV010000133.1:0-3763 GCA_964517985.1 uncultured Dehalococcoidales bacterium
AAGGGCATTCAGAATGCCGTCGCCGTTGACGTCAGCCCGCCGGAACTCTTCGTCAGTGGGTGTGCTTGCCCCAACCACAAGGCTTATCAACTGGTCAAGGTCATGCCGGGTAACCCAGCCATCCATGTCTATGTCACCCCGGCCGTCAGACGGAGCCGGACGCCCGGTAGTTACGGTCATACCCTGAACTACCTGGGCCAGCATTGAAATACCCAGTATCGCTATCATCATGCCTATCAGCGACTTTTCCATAACCTGTCCTCATTAGCCTTAGTTTTGTTTCCGATGAGTGGTGAGACCGGCTACCTTGCTCTTGAGCCTGGCCGACATGTCCTCTATCTCACTATCCACGGCGGCGATATCCTCCGGGGACATCGTCACGAAAACGCTCTTACCGCTGCCCCATCGCACCAGGTCTATCCGGCCGTTATCGGCATCCAGCGTCTCCCTGAAATCCAGTGCGATTCTTACGTCTCGTATCAGGCGCTCAATGTCATCCAGTTCTTCTCTCAAATCAGCCAACTTTTTCCTCCTTAGAAGTGAGTTTCCACGCCGTCCATCACCACCGCCCACTGGACGGGATTTACGGCATCGCCGGTAACGGTGATAATCAAGGCTTCGTTAGCGTCATCTGCCGTTATCGTTACGTCCCAGCCAGCGTCGTCTTCATGGACAACGATTACGGTACCGCTCACCAGAGCGGTATTACCGGCGTTATCCCGCTTGATCAAGCCGTCATCCACCCGGTACATAGCTGCCTCGTTAGCAACGTCATCCCGGGCCACGATTATCATCCGGAAGGCCAGGGCTGACTGAGCCACGATGGTAAAGCGCTTGTTGGACACCCCGGCGCAGAATATCTCTTTCGGGGTATTATTGGTGGTGCTTCCCGACCACCTGCCCTGCACAGCAATGTTTTTCTGGTTGAAATCACCGTCGATATTGATTGAGGTTTCGCCATACCGCTCGCACTGCGAGCAGTAGCCCAGAGCTATGGAGTATTTTTTAACGTTGTTATTCGCCCAGTGGCCCATCGCTATTCCGTAGCTGGCACCCTGGCAGCCATAGCCAACGGCTGCCCCGTGGTTAATGCCGGTTGCCCCCTGGCCAACGGCTACCCCGGAGTCACTGCCCCTGGCATCCGCGCCAACGGCTGTCCCCCGGCCGGAGCCCTCGGCGTTGCGGCCGATGGCAACGTTGTATTTCTTATTATCGCTTTCACCGGTACCTGCTCTCTGGGATACCCAGTTGGCGCCGTCAAAGACAAACTCCTTGATCGCCCCGGCGTAGATATCGTCCAGGGACGTTGCGCCCTGCTTCACTTCCAGGTAATGCATGTCGTCGTAAGCACCGTTGTGCCGGATAACAAACCTGTCCCCGGCGCTGGCCTCAACCGTAGCCAGGGTAATAATCCTGTTGGCGCCGCCTTCATCAAGATACTGGTAGATCTCATCGGTTCCGGGAGTCAGGGTCTTATCTCCGGTCAGTGTCTCAACGTTGATGCCGTACTTACCGCCGACTTCAGCCTCGGGCAGATCTGTCTCCACGGGGCTGCTGCCGGCGCCCTGTCCCAGCATAACCTTACCAGCAGCCATGTCAGGCATACGAGTCATAGGGAAGCGCCCCGATACTACCTGATCTGCCGCCAGGGCTACCTCATCGGCGCCTCCGGACTCATGCCTGCCATGATGGTCTGCCGGAGGGCTGTCTTCTCTCTTGGCATCGTCCCCGCTGTCCGGGGAGCCAAGGTTTTCTATCCTCTTATCCTGCCAGTCCTTATCGGCGTCAACGACCAGTGTGCTTAGTCTTGGCGGTGAGCTTATGTATCCCATTACTCTTCCACCCCCAGTATGTAGACCGTGCCGTTTTGTCCGGCGTTACGGTTCTTAAACCACAGCGTGGCCAGATCGACCCTGGTAAAACCCATGGCGCTACCGGCGGTTACCGGCACCCGCTGGTTAGCCTCGCTGCCGAAGAGCTGGTCGTTGGTCTCGACAGCGATAACGACGTCATTCAGCTTTTTTGAAGCCTCTTCAAACCGTCGGGGATCATCATCGGCAGCGGTGCTGGCGTTCTCGTAGACCCGGCCGCTATACTGAATACGGTCCAGTATCACGTAGGCCGAGCCCAGGAATATCGGCTTCTCCCAGGTTCCCCTGATTACCAGCGCCTGGCTGGAGTTACCCTCGATGACCACCAGTTGCCCGGCCCCGGAGCCGCTTATTATCTTGACCAGGCGGTTTCTATGAACACCAACCGCCCAGCTCTTGTTGCCGTCGACCAGGGCGTTGCCCCCGGCCTCTACCGGTGAGGTAGCCATGCCACCGTCTATTGCCAGAGACCTCCCTGCCTCAGCAAGCAATGCCTCGTACGCAGGAAGGCTAATAGTACTTTTTTCTGTCATTCTGACCTCCTATTCCTTTAGTGCCACCGGCAGCATGCCGGCCATCAAGCCGACAGCCGCAAGCATGCCGATGAGCGATGACATATCTGTTGCCTGGTTTGCAGCCGACAGGACCGTAGATACTGAGCTGGCCTCTTCGTCATACTCCAGGGAAGGCGCATCTCCAGCCATCTTCATCAGGAAGAGTCCCAGTATCACGTCTGTCCGGTTGAAGGTCAGCTTGCAGGCAAGCTCAGTTTCAGCTCCAGCCTCAAGCTCCCAGAGCCCGGTTTCAATCAGGCTGTTAATGGCGTAATCGGCGCCTGGCGGTACCACGAGGCCAAAGAGAGTGCCCGCCAGGAAGCTGCCATCACCGTCATAAAGACCGCCCAGCAGGTAGTAGCTGCCATCCTCGGGAGCCGTGAAGGCAACTACCGTCTCAAGCGTTTCGCCTGCCTGGTAAGCGGTATAGACACCCAGACTCCAGGAAAGGCTAGCCATGGCACAACCTCCTCTTCATGTCCCCTCCATGACGTTCATCATCATCCCCGTCATCATTACGATCATGAGCGCCGGAACCATCTCCCAGATACCGGGCGGGTTGCCGCTGACGATAATACAGTCGTCAATGTGCTCCTCGGCATCGGTACCAACGATCTCGGCAATCAACCCGTAGGTACCGTCAGCAATGCCGCCCTCACTATCTGGACGGAAGGAGATATCAACCGAGGCTTCTTTTAATAGCGGTGTGGCGGTGGTAGCTAAATCAAGCTCGGTCTGCCCGCAGCAGCCGTCTACCCGGTTCAGTATGCCCAGCACCCGGCGGTAAGGACAGGCACGCAGGGTAAGTGTCATGTTCTCCGGCACAATGTATTTGAAGCTCACGTAAACCCGCCAGGTCTCTCCGACGATAACCTCGTGTACTCCGATATCGCCCAGGGTAAGCTCCGTTATCTGAATCACTTGCCTATACCTTCTCGAACTTGCTGATGCCAAACTCGCTAAACTCACCCTCCACCTCAACAATGTGGCACACGTTGTAGTAGTAGGGGGTGCAGTTCTCACCCTCAGTCAGGGTAATACCGTTCATGATCTTGCAGTAGGCGGCCCCGTCTTCCCCGTGATGACCCCAGAGCGGCTCATTGTAAGGGATAGGAATATCGATATACTTGCCGGTAATCAGGGTCGGGCTGGTGCATGCCGGCAAAGAGATCTCCCTGGTGGCATTGTAGCCGGACCACTCGTCAAAGCTGCCCGATGTCTTGTTGTTGCCGATGGCGGCATAGAACGTCCGGGTTACCGCCGGCCCCATGTATTTCAAGGTCAGGTTAAAGCGGAGGCTGTCCCCGCTGATAAGGTCTATCTTGGCCGATGGCGAAG
>CAZFCV010000134.1:0-3651 GCA_964517985.1 uncultured Dehalococcoidales bacterium
GTCATAGTTCTGATGGTCGTTGCCGGGCTGATTCTTGCCCCATCCCTTGCCTTCATGATGTCCGGGCTCCGGGCATCGCATTCCTATGCCGATACAATGTCCGAGTTCTATGCCGCCGATAGCGGCATAGAGGATGCCCTCCACAAGGTGCAGTCAGATTACTCGCCAACCGCCCAGCTAACCGCCTTCGTTGACGACAACGACGAACCCATCCCCGTGGACGATACCGCCATTTTCCCGGAACAGGGTGTTATTCAAATCGGTTCGGAGCAAATCTACTATACCGCCAAGACCGCCACCGAGTTTACCGGTTTGACCCGTGGCTATAATAGCACCTCCGCCGCCGACCACGACAGCGGCACCGCGGTCACCGTCAGCCTGCCCGAGGATGTCGGCGACTCATGGCAGTACCAGATAGAGGATTTAAACGGCAAGCAGGTGACGGTTGATATTGAGAGCCAGTGGATTCTTGAGGGCTTGGAATCCGACACCAATGGCACGGAGCCGCATCAGGAGCTCGTCGTTGTCGGGCAGATGCTTGACTTCACCACCACCCAGCTAACCGACGATATTGATGATAACGACGACCCCATCCCCGTGGTCAGTACCGCCAGCTTCCCTGCCGCCACCCCGGATAGCCCGCGGGTAATACGCATTGAGGATGAGCTCATACAGTACACCGGTAGCACGGCTACCGAGTTTACCGGCTTGACCCGCGGCTACGATGGCACCACCGCCGCCGACCACGACAGCGGTACCACGGTCACCTCCAATGAGGTCACCTACCAGGTGGACCTGTCCTATGACAACTCAATGGGCAACATAAAGATTGACCGGCTCGGCGCCTGGCTGCCGGCTGGTTTTAGCTATGTCCCCGGCTCAAACACGGTTACCACCGAGCTGGATGGGCCGATATTTGACACGGCGACGACAATCCCGGCGCTCAGCACCACCCTCTTCCCCGATTCGGGGGTGATTGCCATTGAGGATGAGCTTATCTATTATGACAGCAAGTCCGACGACGAGTTTGAGGACTGCACCCGCGGCTATAACGGCACCACCGCCGCCAGCTACAGCGATGGAACCGCCGTCTCCGCCGAGCCCAACCAGGTCCCCTACCGGGGCGGTATTGCCCTGGAGTGGGACTTCACTGTTCCCAGTCCTGATTTTGAAGACCTGCCCCGCCCGGTTCTCCCCGGGGGAGGCTCCCAGCCCAGGGATGAGTTCCCCATCCGGAGGACCATAACCTTCCGCTTCAGCCCCGCCGCCGAGCCGAAGGGTATCTTCTCCTGGCTCAGGACCACCCGCAACGATATCTATCTATCCTGGGATACGGCGAGCCGAGCCTATAAGATTACCTCTACCGCCACCGATCCCGACACCGGCACCCAAACCACCCTGGAGTCCTATGTTGCCACCAGCAAGCTCGTTGGCAGGACATCCCAGGTCTTCGGTGACGCCCGGACTATCGGCAACAGCCTGGTGCGGGGCGACCCTGTCGACAGAGACGAGCTCTACAGCCAGAGCACCGCCTATATTGATAGCGACCACGACAACGCCATCCCGGAAGGGGCTACCGTGGAATTCGCCTACCTCTACTGGTCGGGCTGGAGAAGTGAGCCATGGGACATCAGCAGCTACACTACAGAAGAGCTGGCTCCGAGTGTTAACCAGGCAGTATTCAATGACAACGTGATAACCGCGGACAGGGTGCAGGCAGTGCCCAACACGAGCGGCAGCAGCCCCCATGGCTGGAGCTTCTCCTGCTTCAAGGATGTCACCACCATACTTGAGCCGGAGCAGTCGGCGGATATTACCCTCAGCGCCAGCACGACCACCGAGAGCATTACTATTACCAATTTGCGCTGGTGGAGTGACTTTGATGTGAGGATAACAGTCCTCAGTGGGCCTGACGGTGGTTATGTAACTGTTGACGGAGACGTAATCACGGTAGGGAGCTATATTGATCGCGGCTATTGGGATTCAGCAGTGCTGACTACCGGTGATGTTGCCGGAGAGTATACGGTACGGGTCCAGGTAACCGGTTGGGGAGACTACGGCACAGTGGACGGCACAAGGATTGGTGGATGGGGATATCCCAGCTCTACCGATGTCACCCTCAACACCACCCAGACCATGCCCGAGGCTACGGTTACCAAAATCTCCAGCGGGGCGGCCGGCATTGACATCACCAACAATACCCCCAATGACCCCGCCGACCCGGACAACAACATCACGGTTGATGGCAACACGGTTGAGCCCGGGGATACAGAGTCCGACCAGTACCTCACCACCGACCCGCACACTATAAGCGGGGCTACCATTGACGGCACCTACGAGGTAACCATCGTCTGCACCGATGGGATGGTCAGGGTGGAGTACGGTGTCAACTCCATTACCCTCGGCGAGCCGGGCAGCCAGATGACGAACGGGGAATACACCATGGGTTTGCTGCCGTCAAACCCCTTCATTATTGACCCCGATGACCTAGGTGACCAATGGTCCCATGCTGGCTGGTCACTCATCGTTGTTTATTCCCACCCCGATGAAGACGCCCACCAGCTCTACCTCTATGACGACCTCACCTATATCAGCAGCTATGCCGATAATTTCCCCGGTGGCTACCTTGAATTTGACATCGGTGGCTTCCTGGCTCCGGAGGACTTTGAGGGAGTCCTGACCTGCTTCGTCGGCGAGGGTGACCCGCACTACGGGGCGAGCTGGCAAGCACCAGAGGGCGACTACATAGAGCTTAACGGCTACAAGCTGCCCCGCACCGGCGACCCCTATGATGACCCGCCAGGGCTCAACCCCCAGGACAACGTCTGGAACGGCACGTCCAGCGTTCCCGGCATAGAAGGCTCGGGGGAGGGGGAGGGCGTGGACATTGATGCCTTCTACATTGAGGACCCGGTAATAGAGGAGGGCGATACCTCAGCCACGCTAACACTAGATAGCGGGGTTGACATCTGGAACATAGTCTATATCTTCCTTTCCTTTGATACCATACCCACTGAAGAGACCATCGGCTCTCCGACGAGTATCATCAGCTTCGGCTATAGCGGCAGCAACTGATATTGCCCCGGTTCCGCCCCCCACAGGTAACCGGCTTTCTACGTTATGCCCCGTTCCCCCAACCTCAGGCACATCGGGGGCGGGGCAAACTCATTGCCACAAAGCGCACAATGTGGTTTAATGTCGGGAGTGCGTACATCAAGGCTCTTCGGCAAGACACTGCGAGAGGCACCGTCAGAAGCGGAGACGGCAAGCCACCAGCTACTGCTCCGCGCCGGAATGGTAAGCCAGGTGGCAGCGGGGGTCTACTCTTATCTGCCGCTAGCCTGGCGGGCGCTCCGGAAGATAGAAGCCATCATCCGCAACGAGATGGACAGCGCCGGCGGGCAGGAGCTGAGCATGCCGGTGCTGCAACCCCTGGAGCTGTGGCAGGAAAGCGGGCGTGACCAGGCTTTTGGCAAGGGGCTTTTCACCCTCACCGACCGCCGGGAGCGCATGCTCGCCCTGGGACCGACCCACGAAGAGGTAATCACCCATATGGTCAGCCGCAATGTGCAGAGCTACCGCGACCTGCCGTTACTCCTCTACCAGATACAGACCAAGTTCCGTGACGAGCCCCGCCCCAGGGGCGGGCTG
>CAZFCV010000135.1:0-3593 GCA_964517985.1 uncultured Dehalococcoidales bacterium
GATGGTAGCCCTTTTCCTGTTGCTATCGGCTATAGCCCACGTCACCATTGCTTTGCCGGGCGTCTTCGGCTGGTACGTTAATAACCTGAAAAGGGGCATCAACTATGCCCGGTGGTACGAGTATGCCTTCAGTGCCTCATTGATGATTGTCCTCATCGGCATGCTCTGCGGGCTCTACGACCTGGCGGCACTGCTCATGGCTTTTGTCCTTACCGCCGTGATGAACCTCTGCGGGCTGGTAATGGAGGTGCACAACCAGGTTACTGAGAGGACGAACTGGACGGCCTACTGGGTTGGCTGCATCGCCGGTATTGCGCCCTGGGTAGCCATAGCCGTATATTTCTTCGGCTCGCTGGCAGCGGCGGAGGGTGGTGTTCCCACCTTTGTCTATATCATCCTGCCGACACTCTTCGTCTTCTTTTTTAGCTTTGCCCTCAACATGGTGTTGCAGTATCGCAGGGTGGGGCCATGGCGTGACTATCTGTATGGTGAGCGGGTTTATGTGCTTCTGAGCCTGGTTGCCAAGTCGGCGCTTGCCTGGCAGGTCTTTGCTGGCACGCTGAGGCCGGTGTAGGCTATACGGGTATTCTACAGCGGATTGCGTGGCTTCAGAAAGAGTGGCGTCTGTTGTGAGTGGTGGGCAGGGCTGGACTCGAACCAGCGACCTCCGCTTTATCAGAGCGATGTTCTAACCTGCTGAACTACCTGCCCGTGACCGGTCTGCTGGTTAATTTTAGCATTCAAGAAGGAACCCTGTCTAGGGGTGGGCTTTAGCGCTTGGGCTTGCCCTGCCTTTCGTAGTAGGGCGCAGTCTTCAGGGCGCCGTCCACCTCTTCCAGGTCAAACCACCACTTCCCGTCACGGTCTCCCTCAGGGAAGCCCGTTATGCTATCCGCCTTGATGGCAAGCCGTCTTGCCAGGCTGGAGCGTTGCACCGCCCAGCGCACCAGGTTGTGGGGCGGGGTGGTGGGTCTTGTCCAGGGGCAGACACGAACGCATCGGGCGCATACGCCAGGCTCTTTTTTCGACAGGAAGAACTTGGCGCAGCGCTCCACGTCAAGCTTCCAGGTCTCGTAGCCGTTATGCATGACCTTGTCCCCGGTGGAGATAGCCCGGCTGGGGCACGCCCGGGCGCACCTCTGGCAGTGCTGGCAGAAGTCCTGCAGTCCGAAGTCAACCGGCTTGTCCGGCTCCAGGGGGAGGTCGGTGAGAACCGCCGCCGCTTTGTAGCCAAGCCCCAGGAAGGGGTTGACGATAATCCCGGGCCGGCTGAGCTCGCCGATACCCGCCTGGAGCAGGAGTGGGGGCATTAAGACCTGATACCCCCTGGGCTTGAAGAGGTGCTCGGCGGAGGCGGGGTAGCCCAGCCTTCTTATGTAGTTAGCCATGGTGTGGGCGACGAAGGCGAGGTGCTGGTAGCACTGGAAGGACAGCGGTTCCGTAGCCCAGTCCGTCCCCGTGGAAGCCATTATGGTCTGTGGCTCCTGTCTCATAACGATTACGATGGCGTACTGGTAGTCAATATTGATGGGGCTCCCCTCCAGGTCATGGCTATAGATGGCGGAGCCGGGGAGGCGGCAGATACCCATTATATCCGCCTTGAGGAAGTAGCCCAGGTGTTTAATGTGGCGGCTCAAGACCTTCGGGTCCGGGGGGAGGGGTGCTCTGCGGGCAGCCACCTCGTTATCCTTTATAGAGGCTAGATGAAGCAGGATTTCCTTCTGTGCAGCGACCATGGGGTATTTAACGGAAAGATTGAGCCTCGCTTTCTGCATGGCGGCGCCGAAATCGCCGCGCAATGCCTTGTCCAGGGCGTTTTCCCGGTAGTCAACCCTCTCTACGCCATCGGTGACGAGGTTCGTCGGCTTATCAACGCGTTTGAGGCGGTGCATAGGGAAGTGCCCGGGCTGTCCATCCCGGGATAGTATATGGCTGAGGTTGCTTTCCGTTTCCACTTTCACCAGTCTCTAATAATAAGCTAACAGCTTCTCCCCTGTCCTGTCAATTTGGTCGGCTTCAGAGCAGGTAGATGATGGCAATACCGCCGACAATCATTGCGGTAGCCGTAAGCCGGAGCAACAGCGTTGCCCGGGAGGGGCGCCATTCCAGGAAGACGGGGAGGGCGCGCCCCAGGATGAGGGCATAGATGAGGACGAAGAGGGGGCGGCTGCTTAAGATGGTTGATACCAGGGACACCGGGCCCCGCTCTATTGCCCAGAAGGTGAGTATTATCCCCACAGGGGCAAGCGTCTCGTTAAAGGCGAGGAGGGCTAGCGCCGGGTTCCGCCCCTTCATGGCTCGCAGCTCCCGGAGGGTGCGGCTTCGCAGTGATATGATAAGAAAGAGGAGGGACATGCAGAATACGCTTAAGGAGTACATATTCCAGGATGAGATGTAGCTCAGGGCGTATTTGCTGGCGACATCTGATGCCGCCAGTAGCAGGCTGGAGGTCAGGAGGAGGGCAAAAGACCGGCTGAGCCGGGCGCCGCTGCCGTCGGAGCTTCGCTTCAGCGAAGCCATTACCGCCCCGGCAGCCACGACAATTATCGCCAGCCACTGCAGATAGCTCAAGCTTTCATCCAGCAGCACGACCGCCATTATGGCGACAAAGATGGGGTAGGTGTAGACCACCGGTATTACCCGGGAGACCTCCTCCCTGGTCATGGTGTAGAGCATGATGGTGGCACCACCGGCGCGGAGTATGCCGGCGGCTACGCCGGCGCCGAGCGGCAGCGCCCCCAGACCCTCGGGGAAGGGGAAAAGGATAAACAGCAGCGAGCCGTAGATGCCGTGGATAATACCTACCGGAAGCAGGAAAGTCCCCAGGCTGGGCATTCGCCGGGAGAGGAGATGGCTATCAATAATGCTCACTATGCCGAGGATAGCGGCGCTCAGTATGGCGATACTAAGCCAGTTCACCCGGTGTTCTCTCTTTCCGTACCATCACAGGTTTGCCGTCTCGCTGGTACCTCTCCAAGCCGGACCCTTGCCTGGCATCCCCGTCCCTTGATGCCGCTCAAATTATAGCAGACGCCTGGCGAGGGGTCTAGCGGGGGCAGGTTGCCGGGATGCGTCTCCGGCTTGACAAAGGCAAGCCCGCCATCTTAAAGTACTCGTTGCCGAGTTGTGCCCGTTTTACGGGGAGGGCACGGTCAGAGGAAGGAAGAGCCTGCTTCAGAAGGGAAGGAGCGATTAATGGCTATTAAAACACCCCAGGAGTTTCTGCAGAGCCTGCGCGACGGCAGGGTAGTCTACTCCGAGGGCAAGCGGGTTGAAGACGTTACCCGGGACCCGTTGCTTAGCCTCACGGCTAATTCCTTTGCCCTGGAGTATGCCATAGCCTATGACTCCGAGCTTCGTGATGTTTTTATAACCAGGGACGAAAACGGGGAGGAGGTCAGCTTTGTCTTCCAGCCGGCAAGGAGCCCCGAGGACCTCTTCCGGCGCCGGGAGATTTTACAGCTTGGCTCCCGCATTTTCTTCGGTCTCCCCGCCGGAGCTAAGTTCACCGGTATTGACGCCCTGCATTCGCTGACGGTTAACTCCAGCATAGTGGACCAGGCAACCGGCAGACACTTTACCGGGCGTGTTGA
>CAZFCV010000136.1:0-3578 GCA_964517985.1 uncultured Dehalococcoidales bacterium
GCTCGCAATTACATAGGATGATGCGGCTCGCAGTAACACCGGGAAAAAGAGAGCCCCCGCTTTAGCGGGGGCTCTCGGAGTATCTGGGGTTAGCCTAAAGCTTAGGCTACTCGTCTGGTTTTCATTATCAGCATAATCACTGCAATCATCAGGACTGCACCGATAATGATTATCGCCCACATATAGGCTGGGGTTGACGGTTCTTCCACTTCTATCACTGTCGGTTCCGCCATAGTTCTGAAGGTGCCAATACTCTGTGGACTCTCTGTAGGCTCGGTTGCCTTTACTCCCCAGAAGTAGTCAGTGTCGTATTCCAGGGTGCCAGGAGGCACCTGCCATGCTGGTTGGCTCACATAAACCGGGGTGTCTTCTACCGTATCGGTTAGAGTGGCATTAGTAGCCAGGATGAACTCGTACAAGGTAGCCCCGGAAATAGGTGCCCAGCTAAAGCCAGGGTTCAGTGACACATCAGTAGCTCCATGTATCGGACCCTGCAGTTGCGGACCATACTGGGGTTCTACTACCACGCCACCAGCCTGGATGTATACCGTTATTGGCTCGGACCAGTTACTGATGAGACCGCCGGCACCAGCGGCGTTGTTAACTACGGAGCGGGCTCGGACGCGAAGCATATACGTTTCGTTGGATGCCCAAGTAGGTCGTGAACCCGTAGCCGCAGCAGCAACGGTACCTACGGTCAGGCTTGGTGCCGTGGGTTCGCCAACCAGAGTGCCGACACCAGGGGGGGCGGCGGCTTGAGTAGTTCCAATCCAGCCCGTCGACGGTGTGGCAGATTCTAATTCCCACCTATTTACCAGCCCGCCACCGCTACCAATGGCATCCCAGGTTACCGTAGTCAGAACACCCCGACCAGTTACCGGGTCAACGGCGATAGCTGACTCATCAAGAGGCACATTTATCACCGGTATGATTGTCGCCAGGGTGTCTTCTAACGCCCACAGCACCGGGGCAGTAATGGTCCGGTCGGGCATATAGAGGAAATTATCGGCTACCGTCAGTATGCTGGGTGCAGCAGCCACGGTGAGGGCACCGGGAGCGACAATCCCGCTATTACCCGTAGACCAGGTTATGGTGCCCAGGGGGTCCAGGGGATACAGGGTTCGCTCAACACCGAAAACGGCGGCAGAAAGGCTGTAGAGCACGCCGTTGTTCATGCCCAGACCTAGTACCTCATCGGTAGCAGCTACGGCGGCGGTAATCAGGTCGTCAAACTGCGAGGACACGCCGATTTCATATCGGAAGGTATTGGCTGTGCCCACAGCCAGGCTATCGCCGGCGTAGATCATGTTTTCGCCAGCATCGCCACTGGTAGCAAAGCCCTCATCAGCACAAACGAGGTAGGTGCTGGCGGCAGCTAAACCAGAGGTTACCACGGTAAATGTTGCCCCACTATCGGAGGAGTAAGCGACGGCGCCAGTGCCACCCACCAGCAGGTTGCCGGCTTCAGCCGGGGCCGGATAGCTCGGAGCCGTGGCTAGTGAGATGATAGCATTAGCATTTACGGCTACCGGTCCCACGGCAAAGTGGGTGCCGCCATTGTCGCTCCTGTAGATGTTCCCCGCATTGGACATGTAGAGAACACCGGTACTACCACCACTCTCCGCCGTCATGTCTACAGGGGTGGCAGGGGGTGTCCGGTTGTAAAAGACAGCGCCGCCGTCATGCGAAACCCACAGATTGGCGGCAGCCTGATTAAACCAGTAGATGCTCGGATTGGAGCCGTAGTCAGAGGCCAGCCGGATAAGCCCAGGACCGGCAGCGGTTCGGGTGCATATTCGCTCCCAGGTAGGGCTGTCGGTTGGGGTTGCGCTCATCCACAGGCTCAGGTCAACAGTATCGTCAGTTGCCATGTATACTGTTGAGCCGTCTGGAGTTAGCATGACGCTATTAATCTGCCAGACAGAGGCTTGAGCGACATCTATAAGAGCTGTCTGGTTGAAGCTAAAACCAGAATCAGTGGACACCGAGAAGGCGCTCCTTCTATCTGCCGCTGCACCAGCGACCGTCCAGCAGTCGCGGGTTCCAGCGTAGATGGTGCCGTCAGCGTCAGCAACAACCCTGGTGCAGGCTTCTGGTGCCCCAATGTTGTCCCCTGTCGGCGCCTTCTGGGTTGTCTTCCAGGTGGGAGACATTGATGTCGGGTTGGTGGTGTACCTGACATTAGGCGCCAGCCGCGTGCCCAAATATAGGGTGCCGTCATCTATGGTGCCATGGTAGGCTATAGAGTGAACCGGTACCGTATTCGAGCCATTCAGGTCAACGGCGACACCGGCGTCAATGCGGTAGACATCATCGGTAGCCTGGCCGGTGGTAATAGCAACATTACCACCTCTGCCCGCGGCACCAGCCGCAGTCGCGGCGGTATCGGAGCCTTGGCTGACATAGGTTACCTCACCCGCAGCCAGGGACGGGTCCCAGTCAGAGGGCAGGGCAATGTCGCACACAACTTGCCGGCCTGCCGTATTGGTAACCCGGTCGTAGTCAGTCGCGGTAAGCCCTATGGCTGAGGTTCTGGTGGTTGCCTGGGCAGTCTCCCCTGGTTGAGAGACTATGGACAGGTTGGTTGCTGCCCCAGTGTTCCAGACCAGAGACAGAAAACGGTCGCCAACATAGCCCGGCGAGAACTTACCCGCCATATAGTCACCGGCGCCCAAACCAATAACTGTCCAGGTGGCTCCCGGACCGTAAATCTCGGCCTCACCTGTGGTAGTAATAGCCGGATCGGCTACCGTTATCACATAGTGTCTGGCCACGATAGAGCCGGTGACTGCTGGTGATACATCACAATCCGTAATATCGCCGGCAGTATTCTTTGCCGGGAGAGCGGTCCAGGTAGTGCCGCCGTCGCTGCTAACAATGGCAGTAACATTGTCAGTCACCATAACCGCATCGGAGTTATCGGGGGCGACAGCGATAGAAGTCAGAAAATCAGTCGCACTACCACCAACAGCAGTGCAAGCAGTGAAGCTGTTCCCCCCGTCGGTTGACTTCAGCACACTACCCGTCAGATTAGCAAACATGGCATCGTCGTTATTGATAACATAGATGGTGCCATCATTGCTTACGGCTACGTCACCGACATCGTTGGCGTTTTGAATCACGAGGTCAGTGGTACTGGGTATGGCTTGTATTGCCCACTGACCCTCGCCTGGCTGTGCCGCTGCCGGAACAGCGAACACGAACAGGCTCGCTATCATGGCAACCGTCAGCGCTGCGCCCAGTATTCGAGAAAATTTCGTTTTCATCGACCTTTAATTTTTCCTCCTAATTTAGATATTTTCACATCTTCTCCATAAACAAAGATACCTAACCGCATCTCCCTTGTATTTTATGGAGACAGGATAAGTTTGATTTCCGTTGGATTACCTTTTGTTTTCCCTTCCGGGCTAAATACCCCAAAAATCAAGATTTCTGGGAACCCTTCAGGGCTATTTCCATAGCATCACCTCCTTCACCTGACATAATACCGTATGTCAACAACTATGTAACCACTATAACACAAAATGCTCATTTGTCAACCCCTATCTGGGATATGTGCTTCAAAGTGACAAAATATT
>CAZFCV010000137.1:0-3520 GCA_964517985.1 uncultured Dehalococcoidales bacterium
GTCCTTTTCCCTCTCCGTGGATAGCCTCTCTATCTCGGTCTGCTGCCGGGAGCGGGCGATATACGCCTCAACCTCAGCCTTTTTCTCCGCGGCGGTGAGCCGGGCGACCAGCGGGTGCTCCGGGGCTAGGGCCATGAAGGTAACGCCGAAGGTGGTGTCGGGGCGGGTAGTGAACACCCGGAGCTCCTTCTGGGCAACATCGGGGTGGTCAAGGGCAAAGGAAATCTCGGTACCGACGCTCTTGCCCACCCAGTTCCGCTGCATGCTCTTTATTCGCTCTGGCCAGTCAATGCCGTCGTGCTGCATGAGCTCATCGGCATAGCTGGTGATACGGAAGAACCACTGCTCCAGGTCGCGCCGGCTGACGGCTGCCCCGCAGCGCTCGCAGAAACCCTCGCCGACCACCTGCTCGTTAGCCAGCACCGTCTGGCACTGGGGGCACCAGTTGACCGGCGCCTTGCCCCGGTAGGCGAGCCCGGCTTCATAGAGCTTGAGGAAGAACCACTGCGTCCATCTATAGTAGTCGGGCAGGCAGGTAATCACCTCCCGGCTCCAGTCATATATCGCCCCCAGGCTCTTCAGCTGGCGGCGCATGTTGTCCACGTTCTGCATTGTCCACTGGAAGGGGTGGATGCCGCGGCTGATAGCGGCGTTCTCGGCGGGCAGCCCGAAGGCATCAAAGCCCATGGGGTGGAGCACATTGTAGCCCTGCATTCGCTTGAAGCGGGCATGGACATCGGAGGGAGCCATGGCGTACCAGTGCCCGATATGCAGGTTGCCCGAGGTGTAGGGGAACATGGTCAGGGCATACCACTTGGGGCGGGGGTCGTCCTCGGAGACCCCGTAGAGCCGGTCGTCAGCCCACCGCTTCTGCCATTTCTCTTCTATCTCCTGCGGGTTATATCTAGCTGCCATCCCTTCTCCTGGTAGAGATTAACTGACGGAGCACCACCGTGGTGAGTTGACATAATACTCTGTTGCCCCGGTTTCTCAGGGCGTCCCGTGCTGAGTAATTGTAGCAACAAAGCCGGTGGCGTGCAACCGGTACACTTGACTATATCCCGCCACCGCTTTATAGTGCTGAAGTGAGCCCTAACCCGGCTCTATTCCAGCAGAGAGGGGGCAATGTTCCATGGCGGAGCCGATGGCTGGTGGTTATAACGGCAAGATACTGAGGGTCAATTTATCGGCTCATAGCCTCTCCGTGGAGAGGGTGGATGAGTCTTTCTGCCGGAAGTACCTGGGCGGTGCCGGCTTCGTTGCCGGCTTCCTGTGGCGGGAGATGCCGGCGAAAGCCGACCCCCTGGGCGCGGATAACAGGCTAATCTTTGCCCTGGGGCCGCTGACGGGCAGCCAGCTGCCGGGCGGCGCTCGTAACTGTGTCGGCGCCAAATCGCCCCTGACGGGCGGCATTGCCAAATCGGAGGTCGGCGAGTTCTGGGGGGTGGAGCTGAAGAGGGCGGGCTATGATGCCGTTATTGTTGAGGGCTGCGCGGAGAAGCCGGTCTATCTCTGGGTCCATGATGGGGAGGCGGAAATCCGGGATGCCCGCCATCTCTGGGGGAGGGAGACAAAGGAGACGCAGCAGGCGCTCCGGGATGAGCTGGGTGACCGGCAGGTAAGGGTGGCAATGATTGGCCCGGCGGGGGAGAAACTGGTTCGCTATGCCTGCATCATGAACGGTCTCTATGACGCCGCCGGGAGGGGCGGGCTGGGGGCGGTGATGGGCGCCAAAAACCTCAAGGCAATCGCCGTCCGGGGGCGCCGGATGCCACGGATTGCCGAGCCGGGGCGGGTGAAGGAATTGCGGGCGTGGCTGCTCGCCAATATGACGCGCATACCAATACTAAGGGACTTTCACGAGTTCGGCACCGGCGCCGCCATGGGGATTTTTGAGACCTCGGGGAATCTGCCGGTGCGCAATTTCCGTGATGGCTTGTTCCCCGGTGTAAAAAGAATAGACGCCCGGGTGCTGAAGAGCCGCATCGGGGTCGGGATGGACGCCTGCTTTGGTTGCCCGGTGCGCTGCAAGAAGACCGTCCGGGTGGAGGAACCATATCCGGTTGACCCGGCATACGGTGGGCCAGAGTATGAGACACTGGCGGCACTGGGGTCAAACTGCGGCATTGATAGCCTTGAAGCTATCGCCCGGGGAAATCAGCTCTGCAATGCCCATTCTCTAGACACCATCTCCACGGGCAGCACCATCGCCTTTGCCATGGAGTGCTTTGAGAAGGGGCTGCTCACTATAAAGGATACGGACGGTATTGAGCTGCGCTTTGGTAACGCTGAGGCTATGCTCCGGGTCATTGAGCTCATTGCCCGCCGGGAGGGCATCGGCGCCCTGCTGGCGGAGGGCGTGGCTGAGGCGAGCCGGAGGCTGGGCGGGGAAGCGCCGGAGCTGGCGATGCAGGTCAAGGGGCTGGATGCCGGGATGCACGAGCCGCGGCTGAAACCAGCCCTCGGTCTGGGCTATATGGTCAACCCCCATGGCGCTGACCACTGCTGCAATGTACATGATACCCTCTACGTTGCCGGACGGGACTTGAAGGAGCTGGAGCCCCTCGGCATCCTGGAGCCGTTCCCCCTTGATGATATTGGTCCCCGGAAGGTAGCCCTGTTCCGGCTGGGACAGATGAAGCAGATTGTGCTGGACTGCCTGGTAGTGTGCGAGTTCCTTTCTTACAGCTACCAGCAGCTGGCTGATGCCGTGGCGGCGGTTACCGGGTGGGATACCGGTATCATGGAGCAGCTGCGGGTGGCGGAGAGGGTGCTTACCATAGCCCGGCTGTTCAACATCCGGGAGGGGTTCACCGCTGCCGATGACCGGCTGCCGCCGCGCTTCTTCCAGCCCAAGACCGATGGCGCCCTGGCGGATAAGCCCCTGGATGCGGCGAAGATGGAGAGCGCCCGGCGCTATTACTATACCCTGATGGGCTGGGATGCCGAGAGCGGGGTGCCGGCACCGGAAAAACTGGAAGAGCTGGGCATTACGGTTGTATAGTATGTGGAGCATGAAGAAGAGCCTTGGTCTGCCGGTACTGCTGGTCTTAGTTTTGGCTGCCGGCTGTGCCTGTCCGACGGCGGCGCCGCCACCGGGACCGGCGCCGGGCCCCGAACCACCGCCAGCGGTGAGTCCGGAGTATGCCGAAAAGCTCGCCAGCCGCTTCTGCCCCATCCTCAAGCTAAAGGGTGACGGGGAGGCAACCGAGAATTTTGGGCCGCAGCAGATAGAAATCATGGTTGATGAAGCACTCCTCCGCAGTACGGGGAACCCCTCTTTTTCGGAAGAGGCAACCCTGCCCGGGCTGGTGCAGTGGTCAAAGAGTGACTACTATATCGACCTGGAGGGGCTGGGGGTGGCTACCCATTCGCCCGAGGAGTACAAGCTCAGCTATGACCGGGTAGAGGGGCAATACAAACCCACCGTGTACGCCCGGGTCAGTGAGGGGACCGGGGGGAGCCCTACCATACTGCAGTACTGGCTCTTCTACTATTTTAACGACTGGCGCAACCTTCA
>CAZFCV010000138.1:0-3443 GCA_964517985.1 uncultured Dehalococcoidales bacterium
GGTGGTGGTCCCCCTGCCGGGCGGGGTGGCACCCCCCCGGCTCCACCAGGAGGAAGCAACGGCAATTTGGCACCGCATTTAACACAGACCAAAGCCTTGGGCAAGTTAACCGCCTGGCACTGCGGGCATACCTTCCCTTTCGGCCCTTTGTCAGCTCCTACCGGACGAAAGCACATACTGAATCACCTCACACCTGTTAGTTTGATAATAATCACATAATTCGTAACAGTGCTCACCGTCAATGCATAAAGGGGCATCTCTTCCCAACGAGGCTCCACCGCAGGCACTACTGGAACTGCCGGGGTCATGCTTCTCAATCTGGCAACAGATTCTTTGCCGCCCCGAAGTGAATCTAACCAAGCCCAGTTACCATATTACAGATAGCCATGGAGAATGTCAAGGTGACCCTGGAACGGGTAGTGGGTCAATTTGAAAGTATTGGAATTTGACAGAGATGTTTACATATATGACAAGACATAAGTATGCAAATACCGTTGCTGTGGCTCTAGGTAGATTAGGTGGGTTGAAGGGTAGTAGGGGTAGGAACGAGTGCTAGACGAGTTGAGACAGCCAAGAAAGCAACGTTGGCTAGATAGGGGAAATGGGCTAATCTGCTACCCTACTTAATTTCGCACAAACCGTACGATTTAAGCTCACTTTTGCTTCTGCTGCTTGTATAGCAAGAAATCTATGCACTTCTGGGGTTGTGCGCACTGTAAATTTTCCTGAATAATGCTTGGTTGCAATTGGTTCAGGAATTGGCTCATTATTTGACTTCATATCAGATATGACTTCTGCTACTACACTTCTTATACCTTGTAGTGCCTCTTCTTGACTATCAGCTAGCCAGCTTAGACTAGGAAATTCCGCACATAAACCTACATACTCTCCGTCTTCTTCTGACCAAGTAACTCTATAGGTATATCGGTCATTTTTTACTGCTGTTGTTACCATTTTATACTACCCCAAGTTTCTTTAGAGCCTTTAGAACTTGTCTGACTTGATAGGCTTTTCCTTTCCCGTTATCGTCTTGGATGTTTATTCTGGGGTCGCCCTGCCAAGGTGTTTTATAAATACGATGGCTACCTTTTATACGGGCTTCTCCAAAATAACGGTTGCAGACTCTACAAAGGTCAGCAAACCTAACATTTGTCGGGTTCTCTTCAAATTGCCGAATTAAGCTTTTTATAGAACCCATCCCTTATATTAAATGGTATCATTAATGATACCATTTGTCAATATATATTCCAACATATTCCAACAAAATACAATAAGAATAAACAAAAAACAATTCATTTAATTCACCAAATAGCCAAGCCATGCCCCAATTTTATTATAATTTCCAATGCTAAAACGATTACCCAATCTGAAATTGACCCACTACCAGGTCCCGGCAAGCGTTGACACAAAGTCCTGTTTTTATTAAGATTGGCAAACGGCAAGTCGGCAGTCAAGATTGAGATAGCAAGATACCTGTAGCCAGAAAGGGGGAAAGCACAGTGTTACCGAGTACGATGAAGGCAGTACGGTTCTTTGAATATGGTTCGCCATCCGTTTTGCAGTACATTGATGTGCCCCTGCCCGAAGTGGGGGAATGCGATGTCCTCATCAGGGTGAGGGCAACCTCGGTTTCCCGATGGGACCTGAGGTATCGGGGCGGCTATCTCGCCCAGTCGCGGCTTCCGGGGCGCGACCCGTTCCAGATACCATTTCAGCTGGGTAGAGACATGGCGGGCGAGGTTGCCGCGGTTGGCACCAGGGTGACCCGCTTCAAGGAGGGCGACCGGGTCGTCGGCATGACCCATCCCGCCTGCGGGCAGTGCGATAGCTGCCTGCGTGGCTACGATAATCTGTGTACCAACATAAGGCTGCCCGGGCATCAAGCCTTTGGCGGTTACGCCGAGTATGTGGCGCGCCCGGAATCCGAGGTATTACCGGCTCCGGAGGGCGTTCCCTGGGAGAAGCTGGGGAGCTGCCTCTGGTCCTATTCCACAAGCTGGAGGATTTTATCCCAGCGGGGAAACCTGCGCCCCGGGCAGTCGGTGCTTATTACCGGCGCCAGCGGCGGCATGGGAACAGCCGCCGTCCAGCTGGCACGCCTTATCGGTGGCGTGAAGATTATTGCCACCACCGGCTCCCCCGCCAAGGCGGCAAGGCTCAAGCAGCTCGGCGTTGATGAGGTCATAAACTACCGCGATGCCGATATCCCGGAACAGATAAGGGCAATGACCAACGGCATGGGGGTAGACCTGGTGATAGATTTTGTTGGCGGCGATATGCTCACCATGGGACTAGAGTCCCTGTGACTGGGAGGAACCATTGTCATTGTTGCCACCGAACCGGGAGAGGCAGCAGTCCCGGTGCATAAGCTGACATTCACGCTGGTCGCCAAGGAGGCTAACTGCCTTGCCGTCCGCGGCTCCCGGCGCATTGACAACAAGAAGGTGCTTGAATTCTTAGGCACAGGCAAGATTGACCCGGTGATTGACCGCGTCCTGCCCTTAAGCGAAGCGGCTAAAGCCCACGAAACCCTGGAAAACCAGGAGCAATTCGGCAAGATTGTCCTGGTCCCGGGATAAGCCGGAAACAGGAGAAGCCGCCATAAATCCAGGAGACGGCTACCAGCCGGGCACAACAATGTGATATACTCACCACGGAAGTAGAGCCGTTTCCTCCCGTTTAACGGGGTAAAATCAAGTCTGAGTAAGGAGTCCCGGTACCATGGCAGAACAGACAACCGCAGAGATGAAAGGTCTCTTGCAGAACATAGAGGTGGACAAGATTGGCGTAGCCCGGCTGGAGGACTGGAAGGACACGCCCCTGTGGGACAGGGCGAGGAAACTGCTGCCGGGGGCGAAGTCCATAATCGTGCTCGCCCTTGAGATATTCCCCGAGGCGGTAAAGTACACAACTTCACAGGCGCAGGTCGGGGAACTAGCCCTGCGCGACATCTACAACCGCCATACGGAACTGGTAGGCGGCCGGCTCGACTGGGAAGCCTACAAAATCGTCAAGCAACTGCACCGCCTCGGTTTTAAGGGGCTATCCCTGACCGCCGGCGGTGCCCCCTTTGACAGCCGGCTCCTGACCGGCACCCTGTCCTACCGGCACGCCGCTCAGGCAGCCGGGTTCGGTGCCACCGGCTGGCATGGCTTGCTGATTACACCGGAGTACGGCTCACGAATACGGCTTGCCTGCGTCGTTACGGATGCCCCCCTGCCACCCTCACCCCCGGCATCGGAGGCACTACCCTGCCCCGAGTGCGGCGGCGCCTGCATCAAGATATGCCCGGCAGGGGCGCTCGCCAGACCACCGGAAGGGGAAGACCACCGGATAGACAAGTATGCCTGCGGCACCTACTATACTGCCTCAGAAGGCTGCGCGCAGTGCCTCAAGGTCTGCCCCGCCGGCAAATCTAGGTGACGGCAAACCAGTAGCCGGGG
>CAZFCV010000139.1:0-3438 GCA_964517985.1 uncultured Dehalococcoidales bacterium
ATCGGCGTGCCGTGCTGGTCGGAGCCTGATACCATCAATACCTCATTCCCCCTGGTGCGGTGGTAGCGGGCAAATATATCCGGCGGCAGGTAGGCGCCTGCAATCTGGCCAAGGTGCAGCGAACCGTTGGCATAGGGCCAGGCAACGGCAACCAGAATCCTCTCCCTCATAATCTACTCCCGGCAGGCGGACAGCCCATACTTTAACACAACCCGATCCCAAAGACTAATGCCTACTCCGTGAAGAAGGTGGTCATCTGCTCCCCCTTCTCCCGCTTATAGCAAGCGTAACCCCGATTCAGGGAGCAATCAAGGCAGAAACGCAACGTAGTGCCCTCTTTCTCCTCTTCCTTGGTCAGGTAACGCTCCAGATACTCTACTTTGCGATGGCAGCCGTCGCATTGAACATCGCCCAGAGAGATGCAGCCACAATGCATCTATTACCTCCTTTGCCTTAACCAGGCTCCATAGAGTTCCTTCCGGGAAAGACCGGTCTCCCCAGCCAGACGGGCTACCGCCTCCTTAGCCGGCACCCCAGCCTGGCGCATTTGCTGCAGCTGTTTCTCAACATCCCCGGTGAGCTGCGGCTTGTCCTTTTCTTTCTTACCTTCAATCACCAGGGTGAACTCACCCCTCGGCGCGGTGAAATGCGCCGTGGCTTCGCTCACTCTGCCACGGAAGGTCTCCTCATAGACCTTGGTGAGCTCGCGGCAGACCGCCAGCCTCCTGTCGCCAAGAACCAGCAGTATGTCACCCAGCGCCGCCACCAGCCGGTGGGGGGACTCCAGGATGACAATAGCCCCGCTCTCATCGGCAACCGATTCCAGCACACGCCGCCGCTCGCCCCTCCTGTGGGGCAGAAAACCGAGGTAGCTAAACCGCCTGCCCGCCAGACCGGAGACGGCAAGGGCGGCGGTAATAGCCGAGGGACCGGGGATGGGAATAACCGGAAGCCCCCGCTGGCTGGCGGCAACAACCAGCTCATAGCCGGGGTCGGATACCCCTGGCATACCGGCATCGGAGACAAGCGCCACGTCCCCATCTTCCAGGCGGTGCAGGATGTAGTCCAGCTTGGTAAATTTATTGCGCTCGTGATAGCTGGTCATCGGCGTCCTGATGTCATAGGTGACGAGGAGCCGCTTTGTCCGGCGTGTATCCTCAGCGGCAATAAGGCTCACCTCTCGCAGAACCCGCAGCGCCCGCAGCGAAATATCCTCCAGATTACCGATAGGGGTAGCGACCACGTAAAGAGTTGGCATCGGCGTTTATTTCCCCGATTTAGCTATTATAACCCCAGACTCCACCCCCCGTCCACCCTGGTTCCGGAAGGCAAATAAAAAAGCGGGCTTTATTCTTGACCTTTTAGCCGCTCCTTTGCTATAGTTTGAGATTAAGGAGGTAGACCAATGACCACCCCCCAGTTTAAGCAGCTGCGGCGCTCCTACGGGTTTGATGAGGTAGCCATTGTCCCCGGAGATACCACCGTCAACCCCGAACAGACAAACACCGACCTTAAGATAGAGAACTTCACCTTCTCCATCCCTATTATAGCGGCATCCATGGATGCCGTCACCGATGTCAATTTTACCATCCGCTATGGCAAGCTCGGCGGCCTCGCCGTCCTCAACCTGGAGGGGGTACAGACACGCTACGATAACCCGCCGGAGATACTGGCGGAAATTGCCCGAGCCCCCCAGAACGAAGTGACCGCCCTGCTGCAGAAGGTCTACTCGCAACCAATCAGGGAGAACCTCGTCGGGGAGCGAATCCAGCAGATAAAGGGGGGCGGGGTGGTCTGTGCTGTCTCCACAGCACCGGCTAATGCCAAGCGCTTCGCCCCGCTCGCCGCTGAAGCGGCAGCCGATATCTTTGTTGTCCAGTCCACGGTTACCACCACCCGGCATACATCCAAAAGCTACCGCGGGCTAATCTTTGAGGAGCTCTGCCAGTCAGTGCCGATGCCGATAGTTGTCGGTAACTGTGTCAGCTACGGCGCCTGCCTGGGGCTTATGAGAACCGGTGTCTCCGCTGTCCTGGTTGGCGTTGGCCCCGGGGCAGCCTGCACCACGCGGCAGGTCCTTGGTGTTGGCGTCCCCCAGATAACGGCAACCATTGACTGCGCCGCCGCCAGAGATGCCTACCAGAAGGAATCGGGCCGCTACGTGCCCATAATCACCGATGGCGGCTTTCGCAATGGCGGTGACCTGTGCAAAGCCTTTGTCGCCGGTGCCGATGCCGTAATGCTGGGTTCCATCTTTGCCCAGACTGATGAGGCTCCGGGGCACGGCTATCACTGGGGCATGTCCCACCCGCACCCGACCCTGCCCCGGGGAACCAGAATAAAGGTTGGCACCACCGGCACGCTGGAGCAGGTCCTCTTCGGACCCACCTCGGTTACCGATGGCAGCCAGAACCTGGTTGGCGCCCTCCGTACCGCAATGGGGGTCTGCGGGGCGGTCAGCATTGAAGAAATGCACCAGGCGGAGATGGTAATCGCCCCGGCGATAACCACGGAGGGGAAGTCGTGGCAGCTCTCCCAGTCATAGCGCCCGGAGCCCTCCCACCAGGCGGCAGAACTAATATGAGGATAGCTTAGATGCTGCACAAGATATCCCTTGGAATAGGCAATATTGATAAGTACCGCCTGATTCAACCCCGGGAGACTATTGACGAAATTGTGAGCCTGGGGGAGGAGCTGAAGGGGCTGCGCCTGTGTCACATCAACTCCACCCCCTTTGGCGGTGGCGTGGCGGAGCTTCTGGTCTCCTATATCCCGCTGCTGAAGTCTCTTGGCATCCACGCCGACTGGCAGGTTATCCGCGGCGACCGCCGCTTCTTCACCATCACCAAGGGGCTGCACAACGCACTGCAGGGCGCCAAATTTACCAGCGCCCGGCCGGAGAGCTGGCGGGAGCTCTACCTGTCCATAAACAGCGCCAACGCCTCCCAGCTTGACCTCAACTATGATGTCTTTATCGTAAACGACCCCCAGCCGGCAGCCATGCGCCATTACCTGCCCGACAGCAAGGCGAAGTGGATATGGCGCTGCCATGTGGATAGCTCTCAGCCGGATAAGGATGTATGGCAGTTCCTCCGCCCCTATATCCAGGAGCATGACGCCGCCGTCTTCACCACCAGGGACTTCATCCCCAAAGACCTCCAGCTTGACAATATTGCCACTATGGCACCGGCGATTAATCCGTTCAGCTCCAAGAACATGTTTATCAAGAGATACGTGTGCCGGGAGCTGCTGGAAAACCTTGGTATTGACCGCCGCCGGACGTTAATCACCCAGGTATCCCGTTTTGACCGCTGGAAAGACCCCTTCGGCACCATCGCCGCCTACCGGATAGCTAAAGAGAAAATAGCCGGGCTGCAACTGGCAATGGTCGGCAGCTTTGCCCAGGATGACCCGGAGTCATGGGACATGTATGCCGCC
>CAZFCV010000140.1:0-1523 GCA_964517985.1 uncultured Dehalococcoidales bacterium
GCCGGTTTTTCGTCGTTTATTATACCATGTTTGTCAAACCACCTACCGGGATTTGCGGGATATTCAGCGGCATGCCCTTCCGGGTTGCTGGGAACCTTCCCTTGCTTTGAGTATACCAGGACTGCCCCGTATCTTCCCGTGGTATGTATGGGGACGGATAGTATCCTAAAGCAGTCATGACTAAGGTCTCGGCATATCCCAAAATCAGGTCATTGAGCGATTGTGAGGGTGGGCGGGATCTGCTATCTTTAGAGAGGGGACAAGGCGCCCTGTTATCAGATAGTGTGAACTTGCCCGGGGAAGCGTAATGCCCGCGGTGTTTTGCGCTATAGTTGTGGCTAGATAGTACCGGTTGGATAGAGGAGGATAGTAGAATGACTGTGGAACGTCCCGTCTCACCCTGGGTTACTTATCACGCACCGGAGAAAGCCTATGATGGCTATACCCTTTTCTCGCCACTGCGGGGAACGGTAACCTGGCTGGTTGATATGGCGGGTCGCCCCGTTCACTGCTGGGAGACACCCTTCCCCCCGGGGAAGTACGGCAAGCTGCTGCCCAACGGTAATCTGCTCTATGCCGGGATGGATGTCGCCGGGCCGATAGCCTGGTTTGGCGGTGCCGGTGGCGTGCTCCTGGAGATGGACTGGGAGGGTAACACCGTCTGGCGGTATGATGACCCCTACCACCACCATGACTTCTGGCGCCTGGATAACGGCAACACTATTGTCCCCCGGCTGGTGAAGACGCCACCGGAAATTGCGGCTAAGGTCAGGGGCGGCATCCCCGGGAGCGAGCGAGAGGGTGTGATGTGGGCGGATGCCTTTCAGGAGGTCACCCCCGCCGGGGAGGTGGTCTGGGATTGGCTGGGCTACGAGCACCTTGACCCTGAGGTGGACATCATCTGCCCCCTCTGCCCCCGTGCCGAGTGGGCGCATAGCAACGCCTGCTTCGTTACCCCTGAGGGCGATATCCTGACCTCTTTCCGTTTCACCGATAATCTGGGCATTATTGACCGGAGCACCGGGGATATCAGGTGGCGGTGGGGTGCCGGGGAGCTGGCGCACCCGCATGACCCGACCATGCTGGACAACGGCAACATACTGGTCTTTGACAATGGTGACCACCGGAAGAAGGGGTTCGGCAATTATTCCCGGGTGGTGGAGATGGACCCCGGTACCGGGGAGATTGAGTGGCAGTACACGGACAACCCGCGTGGCCGCTTTTTCTCCATCTTTATCTCCGGCTGTCAGCGCCTGCCTAACGGGAATACCCTCATCTGTGAAGGGGCAAAGGGCAGGGTCTTTGAGGTTACCCCGGACAAGGAGATTGTCTGGGAGTTTATCAGCCCCTTCTATTTCAAGGATGCTAGCGCTGTCAATATGGGCTGGACCAATGCCATGTTTCGTGCCTACCGCTATTCCCCTGACTATGAGGGCTTGAAGGGAAGGGAGCTGAACCCGGAAAGGTGCGAGCTGTCGCTGTTCGAGAAGCCTGCTTGGAAGGGGAAATCCCTGCAGGAGCGT
>CAZFCV010000140.1:1533-3394 GCA_964517985.1 uncultured Dehalococcoidales bacterium
GAGCGTCTTAGCCGCCTTGGCTACTGAGGCGCAGGCACGTAGAGGAGAACCCTGTACCAACCAGAAGGGGCAACAGCTCGCCCCCTTCCGGTTGGCGGCTGGAGAGCGGACCGGGACCCGTAGCCGGATAGTGGCTGAATAAGCAGTATGTAGTTTATAATATTCTACAGTTATAGAGAGGAGAGCAAAATGACCGAACAGGAAAAGGCGGCGCAGTGTGCCGAGCTGGTGGCGAAATCAAAAGAGGTTGTCCGCGAGACGTTTAGGAGGTATGACCCCGCCGATACGGCAATAACCTGGACGGGGGGCAAAGACAGCGGGCTAGCCTTATGGATTATCCGCCAGGTATGCCAGGAGGACGGCATCAAGCTACCCAAGGTCATGACCATTGACGAGTTTGATGTATTCCAGGAAATCCACGATTTCATGGAGAAGTATGCCCGGGAATGGAATCTGGACCTGGAGTGGTGCCGCAACGACGATGTTATCAACGCCGCCGGCGGTAAACTCAATGCCATAGCTAGGGTAGAGGACCTGAACGAGCGCAACCAGGCTGAGCTCAAGCGCATTGGTTTTGAAGAGGAGACCTTCCCGTTTGAAGCTGAGTCCTATACCGGCAACCACCTGATGAAGACGGTAATGTTCAATATGTACATTGAACGGCACAATGTAAAAGCCATCTTCCAGGGGCTGCGCCGGGATGAGCAGTCTGCCCGGATTGAGGACGACTATTTCGAGAAGAAAGAAGCCGCCCATTTAATACCGGAGCATATGCGCGTTAAGCCCATCCTGCATTTTACGGAGAGATTACTGTGGGACACCTATCAGGTGTTCAAGATTCCCTACTGCATACTGTATGAACAGGGATACCGCTCTCTCGGTGCCAAGACAACCAGCGCCATTGCCGAGCCGGGGGTTCCTGCCTGGGAACAGGACCTGGAGAATACCACGGAAAGGGCGGGGAGAAGGCAGGACAAGGAGCAGATGATGTCAAGGCTGCGCCAGCTGGGCTATATGTAGCCAGCAGTCTCGTGTAGCCGGGGGGCTTGATATGACTGGTAGAAAACGGGCTGCTATTTCGGTAGCAGCCCGTTCTATTCTCTGCGGTTTAATAATCTGGCACGCATTTCACTGGTACTCTACCGGGATGTATCTGGAGATGTTCCAATGGTTGGAGACGGGTAGGGGCTATATTACCGTGCTCTACAACCTGGGACTGATGCTGGGGATGGGTGCCGGTCTGGGTTACCTCATGGAGAAGATAGCCGACCTCACGGGCGCTGAAAAAAGCGGGAAAGAATAGACTTTCGGCAGGCACTGCTTGACCGGGGTAGTTATCTGGTGGCAAGATGATAGATTTTCCAGTGATGCCGGGCGTGGATGTTAATCTGTTCCTGCTTATCTTTGTCGGCATCGGTGCCGGGATCCTGAGCGGCTTCTCCGGTATTGGTGGCGCCTTCGTCGTTACGCCGGCGCTGATTATACTTGGCTTCCCGGCTCACCTTGCCGTTGGCACCAGCTTGGCTTGGGTGGTCGGCAAATCAGTTATCGCTGTGATCGGACACCGGAAGCTGGGCAACGTGGACATGAAGCTGGGGCTGCTGCTGCTGGTGGCTGCCATGAGCGGGATGGAGGTGGGGGTGAGACTCCTCAACTGGTCGAGCAGTATCGGCCTGGGGGATGAGGTTGTCCTCTCCCTTTCCATATGTCTGCTGCTGATAGTCGGTCTCTATACATTCCTGGAGAGCATAAAGAGAAAGAGGCAGCTTGACCGGATGCTTGGAGAAGGGGAAAGACCGGCTGAGATGAGGGCTACCTCTCTATCGCAAAGGCTGCAGGGTATTCGCCTGCCCCCGGTGTT
>CAZFCV010000141.1:0-3390 GCA_964517985.1 uncultured Dehalococcoidales bacterium
TATCGGCGCACCTGCTCGGCTTCAATTATAGCCGATAATAGCCAAAAAGACCATTGCCGCCGGCAGGGGGGGTGAGACCAAAGTCACATACACTTGTGTTCCCATGGTTCATAATGGAGCAAATAAACTCACGGACGAGAAAGGAGGGAGCATGAATACGAGAGTGCGAAACCTGGGTATCATCGTAATCATCTTTGCCGTGATATCTCTGGTGATGGGGGTAGTCTTCCTTCAGCAGGGATACGCCAGGGAGGCGTTTCTGGTAGAGGCGATGGCGCAGGAGGAAATAACGCTTGAGGGCGTGGAGGGTATCATTGATACTGCCGGGGAAGCCCAGGTCGCCGGTGATACCGTCCGGGAACATCGCCATGGTATAGCGCCGACCTACGGGGACCTCCTGGGGGGCGAGCGCTTTAACCCCGCTGACCCCAGGCAGCTGACCTATGCCCAGGCTCTCAACCTGGAGAACTACCTTTATCTGGCGGTTGCCTCCTTTGGTGTGTTCACCATTGCCAAGGCGATGGGCGGGTTCATGATAATCATGGGTCTGGCTCTGGGGGCAGCCGGATACGGGCTGCTGGGAACAGTCCCCAAAAAGTAGGGAGCGGTTGGTGTCTCCTTAGTGTGGTGCCGTTTCGTGGTTTCCCGCCCGGGGGTGGGGTGAGTGGAGGGATTTGAACCCTCGATCTCCAGGGCCACAACCTGGCGCCTTAGACCACTTGGCTACACTCACCATGCCGCACGGATATTATAGCTAAAAACCGTCCTGCTTTCAATCAGGGGAGGGGAACCAGCGGTCCGGGGTAGGGCTTTGCCCTGTGCCGGGAGGCTACTTCGGTGCCAGTTCCACCATGGTAACCCCGGACCCTCCCTCCCCGTAACCGCCGGGGCGGTGTGATTTGACCAGGGGGTGGCGGGTAAGCTCCTTGCGGACAGCCTGGCGCAGCGTTCCGGTCCCCTTGCCGTGGATTACCCTTACCTGATATAGCCCGGCCATGAAGCTGTCATGCAGGTACTGGTCAAGCTTGAGCAGGGCTTCATCTACGGTGAGGTGGCGGAGGTGTACCTCGCTGGCTACCTGGGTATAATCTTTGCTCTCTGGCACGCTAATTGAGTCCCCGGGTTAATTGTAGCACTGTGGCGGGTAGCGGGCAATCGCTGGCTAAGGGGTGAGCTTGTGGGGGGAAAACCGGGGGTGCTACAATAGGCGGGGAGGGGATAAGGTATGCCGCTGGATGCCATAGTTGTCAAGGGGGCTAGGGAGCACAACCTGAAGAATATTGATGTCGTCATCCCCCGCGATAGGCTGGTGGTTATCACCGGGGTCTCCGGCTCCGGCAAGAGCTCGCTTGCCTTTGATACCATCTACGCCGAGGGGCAGCGCCGTTACGTGGAGTCTCTATCCGCCTATGCCCGCCAGTTCCTGGGCCGGATGGAGAAGCCGGAGGTTGACTATATTGAGGGCTTGAGCCCGGCTATCTCCATTGACCAGAAGGGACCGAGCCGCAATCCGCGGTCTACCGTGGGCACGGTAACTGAAGTCTACGATTACCTGCGGCTGTTCTTTGCCCGGGTCGGGCATCCTCATTGCCCCCGCTGCGGGCGCGAGATTGCCATGCAGACGGTGCAGCAGATTGTTGACGCCGTTCAGGCACTCCCCTCGGGCAGCCGCATCATGATTCTGGGGCCGCTCATCAGGGACCGCAAGGGGGAGTACCAGGCGGTGTTTGACGACCTGCGAAAGGCGGGCTACGTCCGCGTCCGGGTTGACGGGCAAATCCATGACCTCTCCGAGGATTTTCAGCTTGATAAGAACAAGAAGCACACTATTGAGACCGTGGTTGACCGGCTGGTGGTCGGGCAGAGCGGCAGCCAGAGCCGTATCGCCGATTCGGTGGAGACTGCCCTCAAACTCGGGGCGGGGGTGGTGCTGGTGGTGGTTATTGGCGGTGAGGAGCTGCTCTTTTCGGAGCACTTTGCCTGCGTGCACTGCGGGATTAGCCTGGGGGAGATTGCCCCCCGGACCTTCAGCTTCAACAGCCCTCACGGTGCCTGTCCCGCCTGCACCGGTCTGGGCTACAAGCAGGAGATTGACCCGGAACTGGTCATCCCCAGTAGAGAACTCTCCATAGCTCAGGGGGCGATTCACCCCGTGTGGTATTCCTCCTGGTACTTTGAGCAGTTCGAGTCTCTGGCGCGGCGCCATGGCTTTTCTCTCAATACCCCGGTTGAGAACCTGACCGAACATCAGTATAACCTGATACTCTACGGAGAAGGTGGGGAGGCGTTCCGGTATAGAAACCGTTTCGGGCGTGTCCGGGAATACTACAATGGTTTTGAGGGGGTAATCCCGCGCATGGAGCGCCTCTACCGTGACACGGAGTCGGAGCATTCCAGGGCTAACATAGAGCGTTACACGGTGTCTAAGGTATGCCCTGTCTGCGAAGGCAGGCGGCTCAAGCCGGAGTCGCTGGCGGTGACCGTTGGCGGCTTAAACATCATGGATGTTAGCTCAATGTCGGTCGCCCGGGTGCTGGAATGGGCAGCCATGCTGGGCAGCAAGAAGATACTTAACAAGCGGGAGCAGATGATAGCCCGGGAAATCCTCAAGGAGATTGGCACCCGGCTCAACTTCCTCCACGATGTCGGGCTGGACTATATTACCATTGACCGCCCCTCCGCCACCCTCTCCGGCGGCGAGGCGCAGCGGATTCGCCTGGCGACCCAGATTGGCAGCGGGCTCATGGGGGTGCTTTATGTCTGTGATGAGCCGACGGTGGGCTTACACCCCGCCGATGACTACCGCCTGATTGAGACCCTGAAGCGGCTGAGAGACCTGGGCAATACCGTGCTGGTTGTGGAGCATGATGAAGCCATGATGCGGGCGGCAGACCATATTATTGACATGGGCCCCGGGGCGGGGGAGCACGGGGGCTGGATTGTCGCCACCGGCGGGCTAGATGATATCATGAAGGCGGAGGGGTCGGTAACCGGGCAGTATCTCAGCGGCGCCCGGCAGATTCCCCTGCCGGAAAGACGCCGCCCCGGCTCGGGCGAGGAGCTGGTGATAAAGGGAGCCAGGGAGAACAACCTGAAGGATATAGACGTCTCCATCCCGCTGGGCCGGTTTGTCTGTATTACCGGGGTCTCCGGTAGTGGCAAGAGCACCCTTGTTGACCAGATTATGTACCGCAGGCTGGCACAGCACCTCTACCGGTCACGGGAGAGGGCGGGTGATTGTGATGCTATTGTCGGCGTGGAGTATATTGACAAGGTGGTCAATATTGACCAGTCCCCCATCGGGCGTACCCCGCGCAGCAACCCGGCGACCTATACCGGCACCTTCACCCCGATACGGGAGCTCTTTGCCACCGTCCCTGAGGCGCGCAT
>CAZFCV010000142.1:0-3385 GCA_964517985.1 uncultured Dehalococcoidales bacterium
GGCATGACGCCGGTCTGTATAACGTCTGTCAGCAGCGCCGGGTAGATACCGACCAGCATAATCACGGCGACAAGGGCAAACATATATACCCGTTCCAGGATGTCGGCATCAGGCACGCCGTCGTACTGCTCCAGCGCCGGACCGTAGAATACCTTCTGTAGCATCCACAGGATATAGCCGGCGGTGATAACCACCCCCAGGACAGCCAGGATGGTGTAGACCTGAATCCCGGCAACGGCCGTGGAGGTGAAGCTGCCGACAAAGACCAGAAATTCGGCGGCAAAACCGCTGGTGGTGGGCAAGCCGAGGGATGCCAGCCCGGCTACGGAGAAGACGACGGCGATAATCGGTACCTGCCGCGCCAAGCCGCCCAGTTTACTCAGGTCACGCTCCTTCACGTTGTGTATCACCAGCCCCGCCATGGCAAAGAGGAGCCCGGTAATAACGCCGTGGCTGAACATCTGCAGGACAGCCCCGTTCAGGCTCACCTGACCGAGGGCAAAAATGCCCAGCAGTACATACCCCATGTGGCTTACGCTGCTGTAGGCAATCAGCCGCTTTATGTCGGTCTGCCTCAGGGTTACTGCTGCCCCGTAGAGAATATTGATTATCGCCAGCGCCACCAGGATAGGGGCGTAATCCCGGGCAACATCGGGAAAGATGGAGACACAGAGGCGAATCATGCCGTAGCCGCCCATCTTGAGCAGCGTCCCCGCCAGAACAACGCTGACCGCTGTCGGGGCGTCGGTGTGGGCATCGGGGAGCCAGGTATGCAGCGGGAATACCGGCAGCTTGACGGCAAAGCCGATGAGGAGAAGGAAGAAGATTGCCGCCACCGGCATAACCGCCGGCACCATCGCCAGCCCGCCCTGGGCTATCTCCAGCATACTGAGGCTACCGGTGGTGAAGTAGAGGCTGAGGATGCCGGCGAGCATAAAGGCGCTGCCGAACAGGGTATAGATGACATACTTTATCGCCGAGTACTCTTTCCTGCCCGTCCCCCAGATGGAGATGAGGAAATACATGGGGATGACCTCAATCTCCCAGAAGAGGAAGAAGAGGAGCAGGTCAAGGGAGCAAAACACCCCCAGGATGCTCGTCTCCAGCAGCAGGAGCCAGGCGAAGTACTCTCTCGGTCTCAGGTTTATCTTCCACGAGATGAGGACGACCAGGACACCGAGGAAGGTCATCAGGATGACCATAGGCAGGCTTAAGCCGTCAACGCCGAGGTGGTAGTTGGCGTTGATGGCGGGAATCCAGGACAGCTTCTCCTCAAACTGGATTACGCCGACAGCTATCCGGTCAAAGGCGGTAAAGAGATAGATGGACAGGGCGAATGAAGCCAGGGTGGTAACAGCGGCGGTGTACTTAATCGCCCGGGACGACAGCCCGGGTATGAGGGCAATCAGGAGCGCCCCCGCTACCGGTAGAAAGACTATCAGTGTCAGATAAGGAAAGTCCAACTATGTTTGCTCCTTACCAGTATTTAGCCGGTTAGATACAGGACGAGAACGATGGCGAGAATACCTATCCCGATAAACAGCCCGTATAGCTGTAGCTGCCCGGTCTGCGCCCGCCGGAGGGCTCTGCCGGTGGCTACGGCGGTATTCGCTACCCCGTTCACTGCCCCGTCAACCCCTTTACTATCCAGCACCTGAAAGCCGGCGAAAAGTCCCCTGAAGAGGACCGTCTTTACGATAATATTTTCATAGAGCTCGTCAAACCAGTACTTCCGGTAGAACAGGGTGTAGAGTGGTTTGAACAGGCTGCCGATTCGCTCTGCGGAAAGCCACCGGGCGCTGTAGATGGCATAGGCGAGCAGAATGCCCAGCCCAGCCATTATCAGGGATACCCAGGGCAGCGAGTGGGTCAGGATGCCGAAGAAGCCCTGGGCGAAGCTGTGCGTCTCGCCGTGCCCCATGAAGGCGCCAAACTGCCCGGTAACGTTCCATAGCCCGGAGACCACCGCCAGTATAGCCAGAATCACCATTGGTGTTACCATCACCGGCGGGGATTCGTGGGGGTGGCTGGAGTGAGCCTCGGGGCTGCCGCCGCGGTACTGGCCGCCGAAGGTCATAAACACCGCCCGGAACATGTAGAAGGCGGTCATGAATACGGTTATAAGCGCCAGGCAGAAGAGCACGGGCTGGTTCTGCAGGGAGGTGAGGAGGATTTCGTCCTTGCTCCAGAACCCGGCAAGGGGCCAGATGCCGGCAAGGCTTAAGGAAGCGATGACGAAGGTGGCATAGGTCCAGGGCATCATCTTGCGCAGCCCGCCCATGAGGCGCATATCAAAGGTCCCCGTGGCATGGTTGACACTGCCCGCGCCGAGGAAGAGGAGGGCTTTGAAGAAGGCGTGGTTGAAGAGGTGGAAGATGCCCACCGCTACCCCGCCCGTTCCCAGCCCCAGCATCATGTAGCCGAGCTGGCTGATGGTGGAATAGGCTAATACCCGCTTGATATCGTTGGCGACCAGCCCCATGGAGGCGGCAAAGATGGCGGTGAAACCGCCGATAACGGCGACGGTGGTCAGCGCCGGTACCGAGTGTGCGAAGAGGGGGAAGGTGCGGGCGACCAGAAAGACACCGGCGGATACCATGGTTGCGGAGTGAATCAGGGCACTGACCGGCGTGGGACCCTCCATGGCGTCGGGGAGCCAGGTATGCAGCGGGAACTGCGCCGATTTGCCCACGGCACCGGCAAAGATACCGATGGCAGCCCAGGTAAGGGTGCTGCCCGCCAGGACGCCGGCGATTGCCAGCTCGTGCAGCTCGGCGATGGCAAAGGTGCCCGTGTTCTGATAGAGCAGCAGGATACCGGCGAGGAAGCCGAAGTCACCAATCCGGGTGACGATAAACGCCTTCTTGGCGGCGTTGGCGGCGGAGGGTTTGTGGAACCAGAAGCCGATAAGAAGGTAGGAGCATAGCCCGACCAGTTCCCAGAAGACGAAGACAAAAAGGAGGTTGTTAGCCAGGACAAGCCCGAGCATTGACGCCGTAAAGAGTGACATCCAGGCGTAGTAGCGGTGATAGCCGGGGTCTCCGCGCATATAGCCCTGGGAGTAGACTTGCACCATCAGGCTGACCAGCGTGACCACTACCAGCATTACCGCCGTTAGCGAGTCCACCATCACCCCGAGGTTGAAGCTGAAGGTGCCGTTAATGACCACCCAGCTGATATCCGGCACCACCAGCTCGTGGTGCGGTGCTGCCATTACCGCCATCAGCGCCCAGATAGACAGACCCAGCGAGCCAGCAAGGGCGGTGATGGTGATATAGCCGGCAACCTTCGCCTCCGCCTTCACCAGGGGCCTGACGAAGAGCGATATCACTATGAAGGAGAAGACCGGCAGCAGGAATATTAGCCAGATTAGCTGATACGGCAT
>CAZFCV010000143.1:0-3369 GCA_964517985.1 uncultured Dehalococcoidales bacterium
GTCAGCTGCTCTGCCAGTTGAGCTAGCGGCCCACGTTTCTACCTGCCGTTGTTCATTTTAGCACTATGGGGAGGGGCTGGCAAGCCAGCCGCCGGTAAACCGGGATGCTACCGCCGCAGGGGGACGGAATCAGGGTTTATCGGGCACGAGCTTGACCAGCACGCTGCGGTTCCGGGGACCGTCAAACTCGCAGAAAAAAATACCCTGCCACGTCCCCAGAACCAGCCGGCCATCTTCCACCAGCAGCGTCTGGCTGCTGCCTACCAGGCTCGCCTTGATGTGAGCCGGGGCATTGCCTTCCATATGGCGGTAGCCGCTGTGCTGGGGCACCATGGCCTCAAGCTGTGCCGCAATATCCGCCACCACGCTGGGGTCGGCATGCTCATTCACGGTAACCCCGGCCGTGGTATGAGGCACGAAAACATGGCAGACACCACTGCCGATGCCGCTGGAGCTCACGATATCCTGAACCTGCCGGGTGATATCCTGGAAATCCGTCCTCGCCCTGGTTACCACGCTTATCCGGTGCATCAGGCTGGCTCCTCACCCCGGTCAAATATCCAGATGCAGGATTCGCTTCGCATTGCCGGCAAAAATCAGCTCCTTATCCGCATCCGGGACGTTCATCCGCTGCACGGCATCTATGGTCTTCCCGATGAATTTACCGCCGCCGGCAAGGTCAAAGGGAAAGTCGGTCCCGAAGACGATATGCCCGGCACCGAAAAAGCCGTGACCGCACTCCAGCCCGGCTACCCCACCATAGAGGGCGGTGTCACCATAAAACATGCGGAAACAGTCCACGGCACGCTTCGTCCGGAAGGGGTTCTCCTCACCGGGCTGGTCAAACTTGAGCCCGCCCGCCGCCATGAAGCGGTCAAACTCATCATCAATCCTGCCCTCCAGCACCGGGACAATACCGCTGCCACAGTGGTGAATAATAAACCTGAGGTTGGGATACTTCGCCAGCACCCCACCACACACCAGCCTGCCCATCGCCATCGCCGACTCAAGGGGCCAGCCAAAAACGTGAAAGAGCAGGTACCTGCCCCTCCCCTCGCCGCTATAGAAGGGGACACCCCCCATCCCCACCGGGTGAATCCAGATCGGCAGGTCGTAGCGGGACATTCTCTCGTAGATGGGCATAAACTCCGGTGAGTCCAGCGGCTTCATGGTCTCATAATTGAGACCCCGCTCCAGCGGCCTGCCTTCCTCGTAGACAAACACCGGCGTATGCAGGTATATCCCCTTAAAACCCATTCCATCTATCGTCCGGTCTATCTCCTCCAGGGCAGCCTCTATGTTGTTCAGGGGCAGGGTAGCCACCGCCCCCACGAATTTGTCCGGATATTCTTTTACCATCTCCGCCACGGCATCATTGAAAGACCGGGCAAGATAGGCACTATCCCGGGGCCCAAAAAATGGCTCCACTATCTCCGCAACCGGAACCAGCAACTGCACATAGTCCTCATACCGGCTCATGACCTCAAGCCTCTTCTCCACATCCCAGAGCGCCGCCCCGCCCTGTATCCGGGCATCCCCGGAAATATCGTCCCAGCTCAGCCCCCTCTCTGTCCGGGCAAAGGCATCCATAAACCTCTGCGGACAAACGTGAGCAAAGAGGTCAATCTTCATTCCTGTCCCTCCTTCCCCGAAAGCCCCGGCAAAACAGGGGTAACCAATGAGGAATAACCCTTAAATAAAAAGTAAAATAAACCTATTCGCCGCCCGAGGCAGCCTTACCCTTGGCACCGGCTCTCCGCCGCCGGGAAGAACGCCTGCCAGCCCACAAGCCATTGAAGAAGCCCCGATCCAGCAGGTGCCGGTTATCGGCGATATTCAACAGGTCCCGGGATACCCCGCTCTCAAAGTAGGCTACCTCAACATGCTTGCCCAAGTCCTTCACCGTCTGAAGGGCATAGGCGAAATCACCATCGCCGCTCACCAGCACCGCCACATCATAGAAATCATTCCAGGCAAAATACAAAAGGTCCGTCGCCAGCATGATATCTATGCCCTTCTCAACGGGCACGCCCTGCGCCATTTTGGTGCCCCCCAGGCGAACCTCCAGATATGGCGTCTTACACAGGATATCAAGGAACTCCTGCTGTTCCCGGGAGCCGTCCGGCCGCTGCGCCGCATCCTGCTGGACGTTGTAATAATATGTCCGGAACAGACTCCTTGAACCACAGAGCTTGCTGGTAAACTCGGTGAAGTTCAGGTCGTGCCGCCCGAAGCTGGTTTGCAGGGCGTGATACAGATTACTCCCGTCTATGAAGATGGCAACCCTTTCTTCCATAGTCCTCTCCTCCTTACCAAAACCCTTTGGCTATGCTTATCCCCTTGCCCTCTATTATACAACGGAGCGCCTGCCATTGCACTCTATTATAATAGCAATTGACTTGCCCTCCCGGTGGTGCTAGTATCCATAGTAGAAGGCTAAAAACGGCAAAGGAGGTAGGGGAGCCATGGACATTGTAGAGAACCTGGTCAAGACAACCCTGGGGGAGATTGAGAAGGTGCTCAGCACCAGAACCGTAGTCGGCGAGCCCATGACGGTGGAAGGCGCTACCCTGATTCCCCTGATAAGCGTCGGCTTTGGCTTCGGCGCCGGCGGCGGCGAGGGCAAGGGAGAGGCGAAACAGAAGGGGGAGGGCGCCGGGGGCGGCACCGGGGGCGGTGCCTGGGTAAAACCTATCGCGGTGATCATCATCACCAAGGAGGGGGTAAGAATAGAGCCAATCATGGGTGGTATAACCACAGCGATAGAAAGGATAGGCGAGAGCATCCCCCGGACGATGGAAAAATTCATTGAGAAATGGTGGGAGCACAAAAGGGAGGATTAAAAGTAGTTGTGGGTCATTGTTGCTCTGGCTAGCCTGGCGGTAATCGCCGTCCTCGTCCTCTGCATCCCGCTTGATATGGCGCTGCATGTTGATGTCTACGGCAAGCCAAGGTTCCGCATGAGGCTGGCATGGCTCTTCGGTCTGGTCAGCAAAGAGATAAAAGAGGGGGCGAAGAAGCCCGGAGAGAAGCAAAAGGCGGAAGCCCGACGAAAGCGCCGGAGGAGGGGTATGGGAGCCAGGGCAATATTTCAAATCCTGCGGACAAAGGGTCTGCCGGGGCAATTCAAAAGCCTACTGAAAAGCATCCTCCGCAGCTTCAAGTTCAGAAAGCTCTTCGCCGACTTCCGGATAGGGCTGGATAACCCGGCAGATACCAGTCTCCTCCTTGCCCTTGCTGGTCCCGGTATCTTCTTCCTTAACCGTTCCTTTCCCTGCCAGATAAGGCTACAGCCCTCCTTTGATACCGTCTGCGAAGGCTATCTGGATGGAACGGTGAGGCTCAAGCCCATCCAGCTGATCACCCCGG
>CAZFCV010000144.1:0-1446 GCA_964517985.1 uncultured Dehalococcoidales bacterium
TCAGGGTAAGGATTGACGGCAGTTACCTCACCGAAGCCTTAAGAGCCTGCGGGGGTATGGTGGATTTCAAGCTCACCGATGGCAAGTCGCCAGTCCTGTTTGCCGTTGACGGTTATCAACTGGTGGTCATGCCCATGCTGACAGGTGAAAGACAGCCGAAGGCGGAAACGGAAGCCAAGCCAGAGAACACCGAGGCAACCGAGCCAGAGCCAGAAGCGGAAGCCGAGCCAGTTACCGAGAAAGCCGAGGCAGTAGCCGAAGCGGAAGCGGTAGTCAAAGCCGAGAAGCCGAAGCGTAGCCATAAAAAGAAAGAGAAAGTAGCCGTAGCCTAAAGAACGCTTGACCAAAAGTAAACAGCCACGCAAAAGCGAGGGTAACACCTCGCTTTTTGCATTTACAGGGGACTTCCTCTCCCAGCGTGGGAAAGAAGTCCCCTCTTTTTGTAGCTAGAAAGGGGGAAGTATGACCTTGACCAAGCACAGGCTACCCCACGATGGTAGTGGCAAAAGCGAAGCCCTGGACTACGACCGACTGCCAGAACCCTGGCGGGAATGGGCGAAGATTGCCAGAAACTTCATCTGGACACTGGACGACCATCAGGACAGGGAAGACCTGATGCACAACATCATCGTGAGGCTAGCCGAGGTAGCCGAGGTATATCGCCAGAGGGGGATACCTTTCAATAAGGGAGCCTGTATCAAAGTAGCGGAGTATACTCGCCTCCGCTTCTATCACCAGAAGAAAAGATGGAAGCGTGTCTATTCGGTAAGCCTGAATAGCATGGTAAGAGACTCTGACGGCAATGAAACGGAGATGATACAGACTATCCTTGACGAGAGAGGGATAAATCTGGACGCATGGCTGGATTTCAAAAACTACTACCAGCGCCGACCCCAGAAGGAGAGGCGAGCCATTCGCAAGAGGGTAGGTAAGAACTGGCGCAATCTCTCAGGTCATGATTGGAAGCTGATAAAGCGGTTCAGGACAGACGCCAAAATGGCACTTACCTAAAAGACCAGAGTATATAGGGATTATGCTAAGGGCCGGAGTAAAATCCGGCCCCTTTTTTTATCTTGAGCCGGTGGGACTCACGGGATGGCAACCTTCCATCTCGCCATCTTAGCCTGATACCGGTGGGTTAGCGGCTACCTGCACGGCCAACATTATAACAACAGAGGAGACCATCCTGAAAACACGCCCAGATTTTGATTCTGGAGCGTCTCCGATATAAGCTAGAGGCTCTCCTAACAGACTGACCCATAGGGAGAGCCTCTTTTTCCGTGTTGTACGTTTCTGTGACCTCCGGTCTGCCCGCTTCAGGGAACAAGCTGAAAGATACGGATAGTGCTGTCGCCATAGCCAGCCGCGATAGTCCTCCCGTCATCAGAGATAGCCACCGTAACAGTGCCGCGGTGATTGTGGTCGTACTCATAGGGGAAGGAGATT
>CAZFCV010000144.1:1456-3368 GCA_964517985.1 uncultured Dehalococcoidales bacterium
GCCCGTGCTTCCCAGAGTACCGTCCCGTGGCGGTCAAACAGGGTGATATATCCAGCCTGGCCGGGTTCACCAGCGCTGCCGACAACAATAAATTGCCCGTCTGGTGTAATGTCCAAGGCATTATGCCCCTGGAGCGACCCGGGAAGGCGGCGTTGCCAGAGTATTTCGCCACCGGGACTGTAAGCCTGCACCCAGCCTCCCACGGTACCAAGCACAATAAACTCGCCATCTGCAGACATGTTGTTCCAGCCGGCGGTGACCACGTGGTTACCAATCCGGTAGCGCCAGCGCAGCTTGCCATCCGCATCAAAACTAAACAGCTCGCGGTTCTTGCCCGCCATGTAGGTATTGTAATCCGCATCAATCTCCAGCACCATGGGAAATTCGCCGATTGCCTGCTTCCAGAGCAGGTCTCCGTCTCGGTTAAACATGGCGACTTTACCGCCAGCAAACCCGGCAATGACGCGCTCTCCGTCCGAGCTCCAGGCAGCGTTGCGCAGCCAGTCAAACTTTTCGCGGCTAGCCCAGATGGTGCTGCCAGTGGCGGCATCCAGAAGGGCTATGTCACCTTCATTTACCGGCCCGGTGACCAAGGCATCGCCGTCCGGGCTGAAGCGAACCCAGCGGTTCATCTGTCCCGAGTCCTGCTTCCAGCGGAGGAGCCCTTCAGCATCAAGCAGATGGATTTCACCGTTATGAGAGCCGGCAGCCACATCGCCGTGTGTGGAAACATCAAGTCCCCAGCACTCGCTGCTAGTGGGATAGCGCCACAGTTCATTGCCGGAGAGACCAACTTTGACGATGTGTCCTGGCTCGGGGAGTTCCGGTGGGTGACGTCCCTGCACGCCGATGACGCTATCAAAACCGGGGAGAGGAAGCACCCACCAGTAGCCGTGTAAGCCATCCGAGGTGTATTCACCTCTTTGGGTATAGTCACGGGCGGCAACTGGCTCAAGCGTAAAGTCCAGGCGCTTGGTCTCACCCCGGCCCACCTCAACTTCACCACAGAAGCCGGCGCGGTAGCCGTCGGGAGCAACAATCACGTTGAAACCCTGTGACTGGTAGGGCAGAGGCCGCTCTCCGAGAACAGCGGCGATATCATCAGTAGAGGCGACCTGGATATAGTACTCGCCGTTGATATCGGTTTCCGTCCTCCAGCCTTCCCGAGCGTTGAATGTGTAGACATTAACGGTAACACCAGCAAGTGGTTTTCCATCTGCTGTACCGACACGCCCTTCAATAGCGGCAGTCATCGGAAGTGAGGGAGGAGGTCCGGAACCGGCTTCACATACCAGCTGCAAGGTCACGGTGGCACTCTGACCTGTTTCAGCTATGTTGAAGGGCAATGAGATTGCGCCTGACCCGCCTTCTCCCCCACCTTGAGCCACTACAAATTCAAATATTGTCGTCTGGCCGGGCATTATCTCCTGCGGATAGGGGTTGAGCTCATAGAAATGCTGCACCCAGCCGGGAGTGGTGATGGTGTGGGCCAGGGGACCGATTATCGTAATGGCAGCATCTCCCATATTACGGGCATAAACATAGAAGTTGGTGGAATGCTCCAGTGAGGTTATGGTGACCGGGGTGTATGTCTCTAGGGTTGCCGCTCCCAGGTTAAATGTTCGTATTTCGCCTGCGGGGCCGGCGGGAAGCGGCCTATCCAGCTCAAGCGATGGGCGCGGCGGCCCTGGTACAAGAGATGAGGGTCTCGCCGGACGTGGTGGAGTATATGACGGTGATGTCGGTTGTGGTGGGGGTGACGGCGTAATTTCCGGCGGCACTAAGGCAGGTGGGGCAGAAAGCGGGGATTCTGGCTCCGTTTTTGCAGGGGCAGGAACGGATGGCGAAGGCGTGCAGCCTGTGGCAAGCACCAACAGTAAAACAAGGATGCTGATAATGCTTTTCATCTCAG
>CAZFCV010000145.1:0-3355 GCA_964517985.1 uncultured Dehalococcoidales bacterium
CTTTTGAGGTAGAAAAAGTCGCCCGCCATCTTCACCCTCTTGTCATCATAGATGGAGGAGTTCGTCTGGATGCAGAGCAGCAGGTCGTGAGCCGAGGCGTCCTCCTTATTGACATAGTGGACATCGTTGGTGGCGACCAGGGGAATATCCAGCTCGCTGCCCATGGCAATGAGGCTCTGGTTCACCTGCTCCAACTCCGGGATGGGGTGCCTCTGTATCTCCAGGTAGAAGTCGCCAAACGTCTGCCGGTACCACCGGGCAGCCTGCTTCGCCTCCTCAAGGCGCCCCTCCCCAATCAGCCGGGGAATCTCACCACCGAGACAGGCGGAGAGGGCGATAAGACCGTGATGGCACTGCTCCAGCAGCTCCCTGTCCACCCTTGGCTTGTAGTAGAAACCCTCAAGGTGTGCCCTGGTGGTGAGCTGGAGCAGGTTGCGGTACCCCGTCTGGTTCCGGGCAAGGAGGACGAGGTGATAGGGCCTCTTTTCACCGGCATTGCGCTGGAGGTGGCTATTTTCGGTAACATAAACCTCACAGCCGATAATGGGCTTTATCCCCGCCTCCCTGGCTTGCAGGTAGAACTGGATAGCCCCATACATCACGCCGTGGTCAGTGAGCGCCAGGCGATCCATGCCCTTTTCCTTTGCCCGCGAGACAAGGTGGGGGATGCGGCACATGCCGTCCAGCAGGCTGTACTCGGTATGGATATGGAGATGAGCGAACATAGCACCTTCCAGTGGCAGAAATTTCGCTATTATTATAGCACAGGGCGGGTCCCGGGGGTACTTTCCGGAAGGGGTATGATATACTACTTTTTACCCCGATAATGGGGTAAAATCAGGATAAAGCGGGGATAGAATTGAGGGCTTTGGCGACCATAACCAGATGGCTATTTATACTCTGCCTGCCGGTACTGCTGCTGACAGCCAGCATCGGCGGGGCGGTAAACAGCCTGTGGCTATATGAATACGGCTTTGCCAAATACGGCATCAGCCAGACCACCGGCATGGCTGATGCCGGGCTGGAGAAGGCAGCCCGGGGGCTAATCGGCTATTTCAACTCCGGCGAGGAATATATCAACCTGACCGTAGACAAAGACGGCGAACCCTTTACCCTCTTTAACGAGCGGGAGGTCCTCCACCTGAAAGATGTCAAGGGGCTTATCCGGCTGGACTACACGGTGCTGCTCTGGACACTTGTCTATAGCCTTGTCTATACCCTCATGGCAATCTTCTGGAGGAGGGGAGGCTACCGGCGGCACCTCGGCTGGGGGCTGGTGGGGGGCGGCGGCTTAACCCTTGCCCTCATGCTGGCTTTTGGAGCCGTCATATTTCTTGGCTTTGACCGGTTCTTCCTCCAGTTTCATATCTTCAGCTTTGCCAATGACCTCTGGAGGCTTGACCCGACAAAGGACTACCTGATAATGCTCTTCCCCCAGGGCTTCTGGTTTGACGCCACGCTACTGGTGGCAATAGCCACGGCTGCCGGGGCGGTGGTCCTGGGCGGGGTGGGGTGGCTCCTGATATCCGGCAGGAACAGGGCGGGGTGAGAACGCTCCGGAAGCACCGCTATTGACCCCGGGTGTTATAATAGACTGACGGCTAGTCTGGAAAGCAGGAGGATGAAATGGCAAAAGGAACCGGGGCGAAAGCCCTGGCAGTAGTACTGTGTGTCGCTCTAATTACCGCCGCACTGGGCGGCGGGTGCGGAACAGCCACCCTGAGTAGCTGGGAGAACTGGGCTACCATCCAGCCCCAGGTACAAGCCAACACCGTCCTAGTAAGCCAGGGTTACAACATTACCCACGCTGACTACGAACTGCTTGAGTCTGAGGAATCGGAAACCGAGGTAATGGTCAGGGCGGACTATACCTTTGACCTGTCTCACGAGGGCAACACCCTCCGGCTCAGCGGGGAGGGGGTCTACCGGTGGCAAGCCGCCGGCAGCGATGGCTGGACGGAGGGGGTAAGCCTCAATCTGGCGACCGCCGAAGGCATCGCTACCTGCACCATCAACTACGCACGGGAGTACTCCTCCCGGGCAGGAACCTACCGCATAGAGACCACCCGCAGCACCAGCTCTACGCTGGAGGGCTTGAGCGGCAGCACCTTCACCAGCTCCCTGTCGTCAATCCCGACCTCGGCAAACAGCAATCGTGTGCAGTTCATCCGGGAGACCGCCGGCTGTGAAGGGGTGACCCGGCTTGAGGGAGCAAAGGAGGAAACCTTCACCTCGCCGACAGAGGTGGCAGGAACGGCGGAGATGACCCAGACCACCAACGGCGCCAGCCCCAGGGTATTCTCCACCAGGTACACCAAGACCGTAGCGCTGGATTACGAAGACTACCTCCTGCTGGAAATGAGCCCGCTGCTGGAGATAGGCGCCGATTACGAGACCTATGATATCACCATTGAGGAAACAACGTTCTCACTGGAGGAACCAGCCTATTTCCATGCGGAGGAGACCACCCCGGGGAACTATATCATCACCTGGAAGCTCAAGGTGGGCAACGGGGCGGAGACACTGGTGAATACCGCCGGCGCCGGTAACCTGCAGGAGACAATCGCCGACGGGAAATCAACGGTGACCGCCAGTGTGGAGGAGCTCATCAGTGGCGACAGCTATCTGTTCTACGTCGACCCCATCCCCTTCCTCCTGATCGGGGGCATAATAGTGGGTGTGGCTACGGTGATTGGTGCCGGGGCAGCGGTCTACTGCGCCGTGAAGCCCGAGCCGTGCTCCGCCTGCGGTGCTGACGGGTTGATGAAGAAAGACTGCGCCGACTGCGGCGCTACCGGCGAGCTTAACTGCCCCAAATGTGGCGGCGACGGGACGGTCAGCTGCCAGAACTGTGAGGGGCTGGGCTCGGTGCCCTGTCCCCGCTGCAATGGCTACGGAAAGGTCCAGTGCCCCTGGTGCAAAGGGCTGGGCTGCCCCATATGCGAGGACTCCAGCTGGCTCTACTGCCCCGACTGCAAGGGTAAGGGAAGCCTCCCCTGCCCCGCCTGCGGCGGCTCGGGAGACGTCAAGTGCTCCATCTGCGGGGGCGGAGGAGAGCTGGGCTGCCCCGGCTGCGGGGGAGAGGGCTGGAACCTGATACAGTGCCCCCACTGCGGTGGTGACGGCTCGCGCTAAAGGCGAATTAGCGGAATATAGTTCGGGGCGGTGCCTTGAGGCACCGCCCCGCTTTTTTCTCCCCGGACGCGGCGGGGGAGACGGGGGGCGGGGGTGGTTTCTTAAGAGGACAAGCAATTAGGCAAGACAAATTACAATTGGGGAATTGTTCTTCACAGAAGTAAATCAAATATTAAAAAGTCAACCTAAACGGGATAGCTACTTTTAAGTCTGTATTTTT
>CAZFCV010000146.1:0-3343 GCA_964517985.1 uncultured Dehalococcoidales bacterium
CTCGTAGACCCGTCCCACCACCTCTTCAAAATAGCTGTTGCCATGCTGGATAAACTCGTCAGGAGAGAGGGTGCAGCTCTTGGCTGCCGAGATGGCGGAGGCTATCGCCCGGGGGGCATATTGCTTCGGGTCAAGGCCGACTTCCTTGATGCCCCGCTTTATCAGGCTTATCTGGTCTTCGGCATCATAGATAACAAATCCGGGGTCAACGCCCAGTGCCCGGCCGTCACGGCGCAGAATGCGGGCGCAGATGGCGTGGAAGGTGCCGATGGTTAGCTCCCGTGCCGAACCGCTGACCAGCCGGTACACCCTTTCCTGCATTTCCCGGGCGGCTTTATTGGTGAAGGTAACCGCCATGATGCGGCGGGGTCTAACCCCGCATACCTTGATGAGATAAGCCACCCGGTGGGCAATCACCCTCGTCTTGCCGCTGCCGGGGCCAGCCAGGATAAGCACCGGTCCTCCCACTGCCTCCGCCGCTTCCCTTTGTGCCGGATTGAGCTCCGCCAGAATATCCACTTAGCTAATTATAAACGCTGGCACGCTAGAGTTCAAAAAATGGTCTCCTTCCCCGGCGAGGGGGAAGGAGACCAGAGCGGGAGGGGTAGTGATAATTATCTCCGGTGACAGGGATCAGTAGGTATGGTAGGCACTGGAACCGTTGCCGTTACCAGCCAGTTCCTCCGGCAGCCCATACATCTGGGTCAGCTCGATGTTAATTCGTACCATGCCCTCTTTTGCCAGACGCTTGATGTCCTGGGTCAGGGTGTGCATGCTCCCGCTGGAGCCCAGCTCCAGAACGGTGTTTATCTGGTGGGTCTTTGATTCTCTAATCAGGTTGCGGATGGCAAAGGTTCCCAGCATTACCTCAAAAGTAGCCACCCGGCCAATGCCATCGGAGCGGGGCAGAAGGATTTGGGAGAGGACTCCCTCAAGGACGAGTGATAGCTGAAGGCGAATCTGCTGCTGCTGGTGGGAGGGGAAGGCATCAATAATACGCTCTATGGTATCACTGGCGCCTATGGTGTGCAGGGTGCTGATTACCAGGTGACCGGTTTCGGCGGCACTGAGTGCCGTTGCCATGGTTTCCAGGTCGCGCATTTCGCCGACGAGGATGACATCCGGGTCCTGCCGCAGGGTGTGTTTCAGCGCTTCGCTTAGTGACCGGGTGTCATTGCCCAGGTCACGCTGGACAATCATGCCTCTGCCCTGGGGATGCAGATACTCTACCGGGTCTTCAATGGTGATTATCTTCCGGGCGCAGTGCTGGTTAATATGGCTAATCATGGAAGCCATGGTGGTCGTCTTACCGACGCCGGTGGGCCCCGTGACCAGGACCAGCCCGTGGTGCTTCATAGCCAGGGTCTTGCACACCTGGGGTAAGCCCAGCTCATCAATGGTGGGCACGGCTATTGGAATAATGCGGAAGGAGATGCTCAGGCTACCCTGCTGCAGGCAGGTATTGACCCGGAAGCGAGCCACGCCGGGCATCTGGTGCATGAAGTCCAGCTCAAGCTCCTCGTAGAAGGTCTCTCGCTGGGCGGGCGTGGTGATGGATTCAAATATCCTTTTAACGTCATCCGGGGTCAGTGGTGGGGTGTTCTCAATGGGCACAATTACCCCGTTGATGCGTAGCGACGGTGGATAGGGTACTGTCATGTGGAGGTCTGAGGCTCCTCTTTCTGCCGCCGTCTTCAGGAGGTCTTCAACAATTGTTCGGCATATATTCTGTACATCGGTTAAAACATTACCTGCCATATTTGCGCTCCTTCACTTTGCCGCTTCAATAGATATGCCTGGGGCTTAAAGGTGTGCCACCCAGACCAGCCGATAATTTCGCTCACGCCCCAATAGTACTTTGGTTTTTTACTTTAGTAAATCACCCAAACGGGTGATATTTGCGGTGGGTGGGGTTTTAGAGGCATGCGCAGGTAACGTTGTGGGTGGGGTGTAGGGATAAGTCTGAGGGGTTAAAGCCTAGCCGTGGTAGATGTAGAGGGGGTTTTTGTCTGTTATCAGCCTTGCCGGCTTTGACAGCTCGTCTCTCAGGTGCTTGGGCAGGGAGAACATTCCCTGGTGGGTCAGCCCGTCATAGAATTTCAGTCCGCCGAGGGAGCGGGCGGAAATCCGGCTGTCCACTTCGGCAGGTGACAGCCCTGCGGGGTTGAGGGTCGGGGAGGCGAAGCAAAATCCCCAGGAGCCGCCAAAAGAGGGCACTTCTATATAATAAGGGTAGACTGCGGGGAAAACGCTTTTTAGCGTGTTGAATACAGAGGCAAAATTTAGTATCTCGGTCCAGGTTGCCGAGCCGGACTGGACACAGATAACCCCGTTCTCGCCTAGCCTATCCCGGACCATCTGGTAGAATTCCCGGGTATAGAGAAGATAAGCCGGGCCCTCCTCTATCGGGTCAGGCAGATCAATAATGATTATGTCAAACTGCTCCCCCGTTTCGGCGAGGTATTCCCGGGCATCAACGTGGCGGAGCTCGGTTCTTCCGTCGGTAAAGGCGCCCCGGCTGTGGTCGGGCAGGAGCTTCTGGCACAGGGCAACCACCTCGGCGTCGATGTCCACCATCACCGCCCGTTTTACGGTGTTATGAGACAACACCTCCCGGAGGGTGGCGCCTTCGCCGCCACCGGCAATAAATACCGTCTCCGGGCGGGGATGAGCGAGCATCGCCGGCTGAACCAGAGCCTCGTGATAGATAAACTCATCTGCCTCGCTGGACTGAATCTTGCCGTCCAGTACCAGGCACTTACCGAAGCTGGTGCTTTGAATAATCTCTACAGACTGAAACCGGCTCTGCCCGGCGTACAGCACGTCTTCAAGGCTGTGCAGCTGGATAAGGTTTCGGCTTACTCTATCGTAGAACCATTTACAAGGGTCGCTATCCATAGCTTTATTCCAGACCATCCTGCGGGATATTCAGGATTCCCCGTCTCATCTCTACCATGGAGTGGTCTTTGCTGCCGAGCTTTCTCGTTATCACCTGTGCCGCCCTCTCCGGTTTCACGGAGTTGCCGCAGGTGAAGATGTCGGCGGCGGCGTAGCCGTATTCCGGCCAGGTATGAATGAAGAGGTGGGACTCCGCAATAACCACCACCCCGCTTACCCCGTGGGGATTAAACTGGTGGAAAGATTCCCCGACTACGGTAGCCCCGCACTCCTCTGCCGCCGTCAACATGGTGCTCTTGATAAAGCTCATGTCATTTAAAACCTCCTCATCGCAGCCCTTGAGTTCCAGAAGTAGATGTTTTCCTAGTGCATTCAATCACCTGCCCCCCTTAGAAGATTTTTTCGTGTCTAGCCCTCTAAGCAGACGAGACACAAGCCAGATTGT
>CAZFCV010000147.1:0-1505 GCA_964517985.1 uncultured Dehalococcoidales bacterium
TTAACGGGCATGAATGGGATGTGCCATCTGAAGAAATGGCAGGTGGGCCTCCCGAGCTCTGCCCCACCTGCAACTCAACAAGCGTTACACCGGTTGAGCAAATTGCATATGTTCGGGGCAGGCTAGGTTCTGGCAGGGGTCGCAGGGGAAAACGTGGGGGGCGGTAGTATGCCGAAAAGTGGAAACAACAGCTCCACGAGGATTATTGATAACATACTGTCCAGCCTGGACTATAACGCATCAATAAAGGACGTGCGCCAGGGACCTTTTCAGACAGCGGTGTTAACACGTGGCTGCGGGCTGGCATCAACGCCTCACGACACGGGTCCCCATCACAGCCAAAGCCCTGTCACGGAAGCTGGTCTTCTGATGGAGAAGGATGTTCGGGCACTGGCTCACATGGCTCTCTCCCCAAGCCCTTTAGAAGCAGCCCTCGGTATGGCGACCATTAACTCCCTTATCAAGGTTGACGAGCCGCGCTGCACAGAGCTTAACGCTGGCGACCTTCTTGCCAGGAGGGGTGAAAACAAGAAGGTGGCAATTGTTGGGCACCTTCCTTTTGTGCCCCGGCTCCGTGCGTTGGCAAGCCGGCTATGGGTGATAGAGAGGAACCCGCGGGAGGGCGATTTTAGCGAAGTAGAAGCCGATAGACTTCTCCCACAGGCAGATGTTGTCGGTATCACTGGTACCGCCTTCACCAATCAGACTATTGAACACCTGCTCGGTCTCTGCAAACCCAGGGCATATATTGTCGTACTGGGGGGAACGACTCCTCTATCACCAATCTTATTTGACTATGGTGTCAGTGCCATTTCAGGCACCCATGCAATTGACCCCGAGACGGTGCTGCGTTGCGTAAGTCAGGGGGCGACTTTTCGCCAGATTAGGGGAGTGCGACTTCTGACCATGGAGAGGTAAAGTATGGTTTGTATTGATAGCACCAGGTGTAATGGTTGTGGAAGATGTGTTGCTGTATGCCCGCAGCAGGCTATTACTATTGATAATAGCCTGGCAGTGATAAATCAGGAGCTATGTATCCAATGCGGTGCTTGTTCCGAAGTATGCTCGGCGGGCGCAATCCGTGAGGTAGCGCCTGCTCATGAAAAAATATGGAAAGGAGGTGAGAGGATGACATACGGATACGGAAGAGGATTCGGCAGAGGTTCTGGTCGTAGAGGAGGTGCCGGGCTCGGCTTTAGAGGAATTTCTCCCCCGTGGCCCTACGCCGGTCGTGGCAGAGGCGGGCTACCCCGCTGCTGGCATCCCGACTCTTGGGCAGAAGCTCCTTACCCCGCACCACCCCCCTACTGGCTATCGTCTACCGGCGAGGGAGAGCTGGGGTTCCTGAGGGACCAAGCCGGTGTTATGAAGAGCCAACTCGAGAACATCGAGCGCCAAATCCAGGAACTGGAAAAGAAGGAGTAAGAAGGAAGGGGACTGGGGCATCATTAGTCCCAGTGCCCGCGGGAGAGAGACGCTTATGAAGATTGCTGTATAAGCCACTG
>CAZFCV010000147.1:1515-3285 GCA_964517985.1 uncultured Dehalococcoidales bacterium
GGTTGATCCCCGTTTTGGTCGCTGCCAGTATTTCATTGTTATTGACCGGGACACGATGGAGTCTGAGGCAGTGGAAAACAGCGGGGCTTTAGCGGGAGGTGGAGCTGGAATTTCTACCGCCCAGACGATTGCTGGCAAGGGTGTAGAGGTAATCCTGACCGGTAACTGTGGTCCCAATGCCTTTCAGGTTCTGTCCGCTACCGGGATTGAGGTGATTACCGGCGTCACGGGCAGAGTGCGGGACGCTATCCAGGGCTACAAGTCAGGTAAACTCCAGGCCACCGCCCAGCCCAACGTCAAGGCGCATTTTGGCATGGGTCACAGGTGAAGCATGGGCTGGTCATAAAGACCATCTCATTGTAGGAGGTGTAAATATGCCTAGAGGAGACGGAATGGGACCTCCAGCCGGACGCGGTCAGAGGGGTGGCCGGATGAGGGGTAACCAACCCGGGGCCGGTCCGGGTGGAACTTGTGTCTGCCCCGGCTGTGGCGATAAGGTGCCCCACAAACTGGGAACACCCTGTTACGCTCTGAGCTGCCCCAGGTGCGGTAGCAAGATGGTAAGAGAATAGGATGATTATATCGGTTGCCAGCGGCAAGGGGGGAACTGGCAAGACACTGGTGGCTACCAGCCTTGCCCTTTCCCTGAAGGACAGACACAGGGTGCAGCTGCTTGACTGTGATGTCGAGGAGCCCAACGGCCACATCTTCTTGAAGCCGGTCATTACCGGAAACGAAGCAGTGTACATCCCTGTCCCCCGGGTAGACGAGGAAAAGTGCACCTACTGCGGAAAGTGCGCCGAGGTCTGTGCCTACCACGCCGTTGCCGTTTTCCCCAAGCACGTGCTGGTTTTCCCCAACCTCTGCCACGGCTGCGGTGCCTGTAGTTACCTGTGTCCTGAAAAAGCCATCACCGAGGAAGCAAAGGAAACCGGCGCTGTCGCCTCAGGCCACTCCAACGGGGTAGCCTTCGTGCAGGGCAGACTCGCCGTGGGTGAAGCTATGCCGACACCGGTAATCAGGAAGGTAAAAGACCATGCCAACCGGGATGGGATAGTCATAATTGACGCCTCGCCGGGCACATCCTGCCCGGTGGTGCAGGCAATCAAGGGCAGTGATTTCTGCCTGCTGGTAACCGAGCCAACCCCCTTTGGCCTTAATGACCTGGTGCTGGCTGTAGAAACAGTGCGGGAACTCAACATACCATGCGGCGTGGTCATCAACCGGGCTGGCATTGGTGACACAACGGTAGAGGAATACTGCCGCAAGGAGAACATACCTGTCCTGCTTACCATTCCGCTGGATGCCGAGATTGCCCGCCTCTACTCCCGTGGGATAACTCTAGCCGAGGGCATGCCACAGTGGCAGGAAGGATTTTGCGGGCTTTTTGATAAGATTAGGGAACTGGTAGATGAAAGAGATCGTTGTCTTAAGCGGTAAGGGAGGCACCGGCAAGACCAGTATCGTCGGCTCTTTGGCTGCCATAGCGAAGAACAAGGTGCTGGCTGACTGTGACGTGGATGCCGCTGACCTTCACCTTCTCCTTCAACCGACACTACGAGAGGAGCACGAGTTCTGGAGCGGGCAGGTAGCTCTTATTGACCGGAAAGAGTGTACCGGGTGTGGTCTGTGTCTGAGCCTGTGCCGTTTCGGTGCCATCAGAGATTTCACGGTTGACCCCGTCTCATGCGAGGGTTGCGGTTTTTGCTCACAGATATGCCCGGCAAACGCCATAACCATGAAGGAAAACCTCTCTGGCCACTGGTTTAT
>CAZFCV010000148.1:0-3242 GCA_964517985.1 uncultured Dehalococcoidales bacterium
TGTAGGTCGATATGACAAGGAATCACTGCCGGGCTGGTTTAACTCAATCTGGTCACCTCCTTTAACCACGCATTTTCTAATTCTTAATCGTTACACCCTTGGTTGACTATCTATTGGGCAGTCCACCCGCCGTCTACCGCAAGTGTAGTACCGGTAATCATGCTCGCCAGATCACTAGCCAGGAAACAGACAGCCGGGGCTATATCCTTAACCTCTGCTATACGGCCCAGCGGAATCTTGGCTATTTCAAACGGCTTGAGTTCGGGAACTTTGGCAAAAACGGTTCTGCTCATATTGGTGTCCGTCCAGACAGGGGCTACAGCGTTGACGCGAATATTGTGAGCTGCCCATTCCAGGGCTGCGGCACGGGTCATCTGTACCACCGTTGCCTTGCTGGAGCAGTAGGGGATGCACATCGGAGCACCGACGAGTCCAACCTGTGAAGCAATATTGACAATGGCACCTTTCTTGCGCGGTATCATTGACTGAACGGCTGCTGCCTGCATACAGAAGAACATTCCTCTGGCATTAACGGCAAACACCCTGTCCCACTCGTCCCGGGTAACAGTTTCTGCCCGCCGGGGTTCGCCGAGGTCAATGCCGGCGCTGCACACCAGAATATCTATTTCGCCTATTTCCCCCCGTATTTTGGCAACGGTGGTTTCAATTCCAGGCACATCGGTTACATCCAGCTGGTAGCCCTTGTTGCCGCTACCCGGCAGGCTGGCGACTGCCTCTGTGATAGCGTCCTCTGGTTGCCGGTCAACAATAGCCACCCTGGCACCGCTGGCAGCCAGCTCCCGGGCGCACTCAAGGCCTATGCCGCTGGCACCACCAGTCACTACGGCTACTCTATCATCAAGGTTGATTCCCACGGTAATGCTGCCTCACTTTCCTGTAGTGTTTTTTCTTTGGCTTACTGAGCAGAGGCTCCCCCATCTATTAGAAGCGTAACACCGGTAATCATGCTTGCCCGGTCACTAGCCAGGAAGCAGACAGCCGGGGCTACCTCATCAACTGTGGCAAACCGGTGAAGAGGAATCTTGCTTATTTCGTATTCTTCAAATTCTGGATTTGCCGCCATGAAGCTCTTCATCATGTCGGTTTTGGTCCAGCATGGAGCCACTGAGTTGACGCGAATATTGTAGGGTGCCCATTCCAGGGCTTCGCAGCGTGTTATCTGTACCACCGCTGCCTTGCTGGCTGGGTAGGCAACGCGCGGTGCGCCAACAATGCCCACATCTGATGAGATGTTCACAATAGCCCCGGTCTTGCGTGGCACCATGGATTGACCTGCCACTGCCTGATTACAGAAAAACAACCCCTTGGTATTAACTGAAAACAGCCGGTCCCAGGCTTCTTCGGTGAGGTCCAGGGCTGGCGTAGCCGCGCCGGTGTTGATGCCGGCGCTGCACACCAGAATATCTATTTCGCCTATTTCCCCCCGTATTTTGGCAACGGTGGTTTCAATTCCAGGCACATCGGTTATATCCAGCTGGTAGCCCTTGTTGCCGCTACCCGGCAGGCTTGCGACCGCCTCGGAGATAGCATCCTCTGGTTGCCGGTCAACAATAGCCACCCTGGAACCGCTGGCAGCCAGCCCCCTGGCGCACTCAAGGCCTATGCCACCGGCACCACCGGTCACTACGGCTACTCTATTACCGAGGTTGGTTTCCGTAATGAGACTAACCCCCCTTTTGAGATTTACCTTTTTAGACTGGAGCAAACAACGAATCTAGCCTTCTATTCCAGGGTTGGTGCTCCTTTGAGATAGGCAAAGTGGCGGTTGCACAACCCGTGCTGTATGGTGAAAACGTCCCTGATTATTTTCTCGGTCAGCACCTCCTTGTTGGTACCCATGCCCCCGTGTATCTCATCGGCATCTCTCATTATGGTTGCCGCTATCTCGTTGATAAATGCCTTGGTCAGGTAAGCCATCTCGTTGTTTTCTTTTACGTTTTCCGGGTGATGGTCTATCTCCCAGGCTAGCCTCCAGTTAAGCCCCCGTGCGGCGGCAATCTTTACCCGCATGTCCGCCAGCATGTATTTGATGGTATCAAACTCAATTATCGGCTTGCCGCAGACAACCCTGTCTCTGGCGTAGTCCACCGACAGTTCGTACAGCGCCCTTAAGCCGCCCAGCAGGTTGGTGTTCTTAAGCATCAGGACTATCGGGTCGTGGCTCAACACACTATCAAAGCCTTTGTTCTCCTCCCCCATCAGGTACTTTGTCGGGACGTGCAGGTCCTCAAGGGCGAGCTCGGTGGTCATCAGCATCCTCAGCCCCATATGGTCGTGCACCTTGCCAATGGTGAGCCCCGGCGTGCCTACGGGCACCATGAACCGGCTCCAGCTCTTGGTTAGGGGCCCGTCCTTTACCGTCCTCACGTTTACGTTGATAATTCTGGCGAGGGGGGCATTGGAGCAGTATGCCTTCGTGCCGTTCAGGATGTATTCGTCACCCCTCTTCTCCGCAAATGCGGAAAATCCCCCCGGCTCATAGGGGAGCATGACCTCGGTCATCCCCTGCGGCTCGGACAGGGAATATGCCAGCAAGAAGGTGTCATCCTCCAGGAATTTGGGGAGGAACTCGTCCCGTACCTCCTTGCGCATCTGGGAGACACCCATACCGAAGAATATGGTGTGGTAGAGGGAGAAGGCGAAGCCGATATCGCCCCAGGCTAACTCCTCCCACATCATGGATATGGTTAGCAGGTCAAGCTCTGACCCCCCGTACTCACGGGGCAGGGTTGTCGTCCTGAGCCCCAGTGCGGAAGCCTTCTTAATCAGCTCTATGGAATAGCACTGGCTGGGGTCCGTCATCTTGTCCAGCTCCCACGCCACCGGCCTTACTTCCTTCTCGGCAAATTCGTGGCAGGTGCGCTGCAACATGACTTGCTCTTCGGATAGTTCAAAGTCCATAATTACCTCCCTTTTTAGTAAGCATCTGGCAGTAGCCACGAGCGGGGCTACTGCATGTAATAATGCTATACCAGCCCGGTTGGTATGGAAAGCCCCGAAAGTTACAATTTAGGTAGATGGGGGCTATATATTTGTGGGTACTAATTAATGGTATTACGGGTTCATATCTTCAGACCGGGGCGAGTAATGACTCAAGGCGCTTATTCCAGGGTTGGTGCCCCTTTGAGGAAGGCAATGGAACGGTTGCACATTCCATGCTGGATGGTAAGAGCGTCCCTGATTAATTTCTCTACCAGCACCTCCTTGTTGGTACCCATGCC
>CAZFCV010000149.1:0-3239 GCA_964517985.1 uncultured Dehalococcoidales bacterium
GACCCGGATATGCGCGCCCGGGACCTCCCCTTTGACACCCAGATTGCCGGCGCCATTGGCGCCGCTCTCTTTGCCAACGCCATGCTGGAGAGGGGCAGGGTAAACAGCACCCGGAAGGTGTGAGGGGGTAGAATGTTAGCCCACTATGGCTTTAAGGACGGCTCGGGCGACTGGTTCCTCGTCATTGACACCGATAAATGCGATGGCTGCGGCAAGTGCGTTACCGCCTGCCCGGCGAACGTGCTCCAGGTTGGCGAGGACGAGTATGACCCCTTCCGCGAAGAGCCGGTAGCCGGCGTGAGACCGGGGGAGCGCAAGAAGCTCCGCTATAGCTGCGCCCCCTGCCGCCCCGGCTACGGGGAGAGCCCGCCACCATGTGTCGCTGCCTGCGAGACAGCCGCCATTGCCCACTCCGAGGGTTGGAGGCTCCTCTACGGCTAATGCTGTCCAGAGCTAAGCCCGGGAGCGGGCAAACTTGACATAAAACTGGTTTTGCGCTATGATTACCCTGCTTATTGACGAGGTTGCGGTCAGCGTGCCGGAAGGGACGATGGTGCTGGCGGCGGCTCAGCAGGCGGGCATCTATATACCTCATCTCTGCTCCCATCCTGACCTGCCCCCGGTAGGGGAGCTGGAGCCGGCGGAGGCTATCTACCGTAATGGCGGGCGCATAGAGAACCGGAAGCCGGCTCTGCGCTATGAGGGCTGTCAGCTCTGTGCCGTGCAGATTGCGGGGAGGGAGGATTTTCCCCGTGCCTGCGCCACCGAGGTATCACCGGGGATGGTGGTTACCACCCGCACGCCGGGGCTTGTCGAGTTCCGCCGCGACCAGCTTATGTCCCTCCTCGCCCGGCACCCCCATGCCTGCCTGACCTGTGCCCAGAAGGAGGGCTGCGCCCGCTTTCCCTGCTCCATGGACGTCCCGGAGGACGAGCGGTGCTGCCCTCTTTTCAGCAGTTGTGAGTTGCAGCGGCTGGCGGAGTATATTGGTATCAAGAAGGAGACTCCCCGGTATGTCCTCGGCAACCTGCGGGTGGCCGGGGGCGAGCCCCTCCTGGAGCGCGATTATAACCTGTGTGTCGGTTGCACCCGCTGCATTCGGGTGTGCCGTGATGTGCGGGGAGTAGGGGCGGTTGACTTTGTCTTTGATGAGGAGGGGCGGGTGGTGGTGGGCACTGTTGCCACCACGCTTGGTGAGTCGGCATGCCGCTTCTGCACCGCCTGTGTCGCCGTCTGTCCGACGGGGGCTCTAACCGATAAGGATATTGCGCCCACCGACCGTGAGGCTCTAGTGCCGTGCCGTGCTGCCTGCCCGGCGGGGATAGATGTGCCCCGCTATGTCCGCCTGATAGGGGAGGGGCGGCTCGCCGAGGCGGTGGCGGTGATCCGGGAAAAGGTGCCCTTCCCCGCCGTCCTGGGCTATGTCTGTCTCCATTTCTGTGAGGATAAGTGCCGGCGGGGTGAGCTAAACGGGGCGATAGCGCTCCGGGTGCTCAAGCGCTTTGCCGCCGAGAATGATAACGGGCTGTGGAGGCAGAGGAGCGGGGTGGCTCCGCCCACCGGCAAGCGGGTGGCGGTGGTCGGTTCCGGTCCCGCCGGGCTGACCGCCGCCTACTACCTGGCGAAGCGGGGGCACGGGGTGGTTGTCCTGGAGGCACTGCCCGTTGCCGGCGGCATGATGCGGGTTGGCATCCCGGGGTACCGCCTGCCCCGGGGGGTTCTGGAGAAGGAGCTTGCCGGGATAGAGAGCGCCGGCGTTGAGCTCAGGACGGACAGCCGGGTGGAATCGGTGGATAGGCTGCTGGAGGAGGGCTACAATGCTGTCCTGTTAGCGGTAGGTGCCCATCAGGGGCAGAAACTGCCCCTGCCTGGTGCTGACCTTGATGGCGTGCTGGTGGGCACTGATTTCCTGAGAGAGATTAACCTGGACAGGCGGGTTGCCGTGGGGCGGAGGGTGATAGTCCTCGGTGGCGGCAATGTTGCCTTTGACTGCGCCCGTACGGCGCTGCGGCTGGGGGCGGATGAGGTTGCCATCGCCTGCCTGGAGCCGGCGGACGGTATGCTGGCTACGGATGAGGAAATAGAGTGGGGCAGGGAGGAGGGCGTCACCATTCACAACTCGCTGGCTTTTACCCGGATTACCGGTGATGGCGGCCAGGTGGGTGGCGTTGCGTGCCTTGATGTGGCGCGCTTTGAGTTTGACGGCTCCGGCGGGCTCAATGTGGAGTGTGTTGCCGGCTCGGAGCATATTCTGGCGGCGGATACCGTTATCTTTGCTGTCGGCCAGCTGCCGGAGCTCGGGCTGGTTGAAGGGACGGGCGGCATCGGGGTCAGTCAGCAGGGGACGGTTGCGGTTGACCGTGAGACGATGGCTACCGGCAGGGCGGGGGTCTTCGCCGCCGGTGATGCCGTGAGCGGGGCGGCTTCGGTTATTGAGGCGATTGCCGCCGGTCGCTGTGCCGCTGTCTCTATTGACCGCTACCTTGGCGGCAGTGGTGACATAGAAGAGACGCTGGTCGCCGCCGAGCCGCCGGCGCAATACCTGGGGCGGGAAGAGGGCTTTGCCGACAAGCCCCGTGCTCCGGTGCCCTGCCTGCCGGCAGAGCAGCGGCGGGGTGGCTTCCAGGGGGTGGAGCTGGGCTTTGCCGGGGAGGGGGCGGTTGCCGAAGCCGGGCGCTGCCTCCGTTGTGACCTCAGGCTTCTCCTCTCTGCGCCGGTTATGGCGCCGGCCGAAAAGCGGTATGTGGAGTTCACCGCGGATAATATCAGCCGGGTGGCGGAGGCGGGGGGGGTCTACCAGCTGCTTGACGAGGCGGAGAATGTTCTTTACATAAAAGGAGCCATGAACCTGAGGCGGGAGCTGGAGGGGCAGCTGGGGGCTTCCCGGAATGCCCGCTACTTCCTGTATGAAGAGGAGCCGCTCTACAGCAAGAGGGAAAGTGAGCTCCTGCAGCAGCACATCACCCGGCACGGTGAAATGCCCGAAGGCAACCGCGAGCTGGATGACCTCTTCTAGTGTTGCCGGGTCAGGTGTGGTCAGGGCAGAACTGGCCTGGTGACGGGCTGGCTCTGCCTTCTTTTATATCTATATCCTAGTGTATACTTCACATAAGTAACATTGTGCGAACCACACTCTGCCGTGTTTGAATGTTTGCCTAAGGATGTGACCAGGCAGGTTGGCTGCAGAAACAGTTTGCCCATATCAAAAATCCACCTGGGGATAGATTTTGCTAGAACTC
>CAZFCV010000150.1:0-3225 GCA_964517985.1 uncultured Dehalococcoidales bacterium
TTGCCAAAGGCTGAATTCAACCTCACCCCCTGTATCCCCCTCTCCTTACCAAGGAGAGGGGGAAAAAAATAAGAGGGGCTTCGCCCCTCTTAAACACCCCTACGGCCCATCCTCTATCAGCACTTGGTATACCCGCAGGACGGGCAGATGAAGCAGCCCTCCTGGTAGACGAGGAGGTTGCCACAGTCCGGGCACTGCCCGGCAAGGTTCTTGGCTAAGCCGTAGTCCTGGAACTGGAGCTTGTTTTCGTCGCTGATATGCCTTTCCAGGACGCTGGCAATGGCATCGGCGCAGGAGAGGATGGACTTGCCCTCCTCCCAGGCAATGGAGGGGCAGCGGATGCCGCGGAGCTGCTTCACCACCGAGGCAACGTCTATCCCCGCCCGCAGCGCCAGGGAGATGAGGCGGCAGGCAGCCTCAAGCTGGGCGGAGGCACAGCCACCAGCCTTGCCCAGGCTGGAGAAGACCTCACATATCCCCCGCTCGTCAGTGTTAACCGTAACATAGATGTAGCCGCAGCCGGTGGTCACCCGCTCCGTAACCCCCGAGGTTATCTTCGCCCGCTTCCTCGGGGTGAGCACGGTGCCCTCAGCCCGGGCTGTCTCCGCCCTGGCTGCCTTGCCCGTGGTCAGCACCTGCGCCTCCCGGCTCCTGTCCCGGAAGATGGTTATCCCTTTGAGTCCCTCCTCATAGGCGAGCATATATACCTTGGCTATATCCTCCCGGGTCGCCTCGTGGGGGAAGTTCACCGTCTTGGAGACGGCGTTGTCGGTTGACTTCTGGAAGGCTGTCTGCATCCGGACATGCCACTCCGGGCTGATGTCATGGGCGGTGACAAATACCTCTTTTACCCTGTCCGGCACCCCCTCAATGTCATGGGGCGATACCCCGGAGGCTAGCTGCTGCATCAGCTCCTCCGAGTAGAAGCCCTCCTTCCGGGCTACCTCTTCAAAATAGGGGTTCACCTCCACCAGCTGGGTGCCGTCCAGGATATTCTTGGTGTAGCTCAGGGCGAAGAGGGGCTCAATGCCGCTGGAGCAGCCGGCAATCATGCTCAGGGTGCCCGTGGGGGCGATGGTGGTGCTGGAGGCATTCCTCAGCCTCAGCCCGCCGGAGATATCATAGATGCTGCCGCTAAAGGCGGGGAAGACGCCCCGCTCCCCGGCTAGCTCCACCGAAGCCTGGTGCGCCGTCTCGTTTATAGAATGCATAATATCAGCGGCAACATTCAGGGCTTCCTCGGAACTATAGGGGATGCCCAGCCGGAAGAGCATATCGGCAAACCCCATCACCCCCAGCCCTATTTTCCGGGTCTTCCTGGTCATCTCCTCTATCTGGGGCAGGGGGAACTGGTTGACATCAATAACATTATCCAGAAAGCGGACGGTAGTCTTCACCGTCTCCGCCAGCTTCGGATAGTCAATCTCAACAGCGCCATTCCTGCGGCGCAGCATCTTGGCAAGGTTGACCGAGCCCAGGTTGCATGATTCGTAGGGGAGGAGGGGTTGCTCGCCACAGGGATTGGTGCTCTCAATGCTGCCCAGGTTCGGGGTGGGGTTGTCCTTATTTATCTGGTCAATAAAGACGACACCGGGGTCACCGGTCTGCCATGCCATATCCACTATCTTGTCAAAGACCTCTCTGGCATTGAGCTTGCCCACCGCCTCCTTGGTATGCGGGTTCACCAGCTCATAGTCGGTGCCCGCCCCCACCGCCCCCATGAACCCGTTGGTTACCGCCACCGAGATATTGAAGTTGGTCAGGGCAGCCGGGTCATCCTTGGCTGTTATGAACCGCATGATATCGGGGTGGTCAACGCTGAGGATTGCCATGTTTGCCCCCCGCCGCATTCCCCCCTGCTTGATAACATCGGTGGCGGTATCAAAGGCGCGCATGAAAGAGACGGGACCGCTGGCAACACCGCCGGTAGAGCCAACCCGGTCCTTCTCCGGCCTAAGGCGGGAGAAGGAAAAGCCCGTCCCGCCGCCGCTCTTGTGAATGAGCGCCGTATTCTTCACCGTCTCAAAGATGGACTCCATGGAATCCTCAACGGGGAGGACAAAGCAGGCGGACAGCTGCCCCAGCTCCCGTCCAGCATTCATCAGGGTCGGTGAATTGGGCAGGAACTCCAGGCTGGTCATCAACCGGTAGAACTCCGCCTCCCTCGCCCCGACGTCCGCCTGGGGGTCATAGATGAGCTCCGCAGAGGCAATCGTGCGGGCAACACGGCGGAACATCTCCTCCGGCGTCTCAACAACCCGCCCCTGGCTATCCTTCTTGAGGTACCTCCTCTGCAGGACGTGCCGGGCATTCTCGGTGAGGTTGATAGCGGTCGCTTCTGTCTCTGGTGACATCGCTGGCTCCTCCTCCGGTTGAATTTGGGTGGCTAATATCTCCCTTACCATGGTGAAAATCTCGGCATCAGCCGGCTCAAGCCTCTGCCGGTGACGGCGCTTTGTCACCAGGTGCTCCATCCCCGGTAGCGTCTGCGGCCGCTCCAGGCGCTCAATCACCTGACCGGCGAGCTGCTCAATGAGCTTTCTATCGGCAATGCCCATAGACTCGGCAGCGGCAAAGATAGCCCGGGCAATCCGGGTATCACTGGGCTGTCTATCCTGACTGGCGGCACTCATCTACGCCTCCCCCTGCCTCCGACAGGTCTTGACGGCGGCGCACCCGGGAGCAGCGGCAGCTGACCGGCGGGAGCCTCAGCCACACCGCTCACCAGGCTGTCTACCTCCTGCTTCAGCGTCGTGATGTCGGTAAAGTCCCGGTAGACGCTGGCAAAGCGAATATAGGCAACGTGGTCCAGTTTCTTTAAACCATCCATCACCATATCCCCGATAATACTGCTGGATACCTCCGCCCTGCCCAGATGGTAAAGCCCCGCCTCAATGTCACCCGCCAGCTTGTCAACACTACCGATAGGCAACGGCCTCTTTTCACACGCCTTGCGGATACCCCCGAGCAGTTTTTCCCCGTTGAACTCCTCACGCCGGTCATCCTTCTTGATGACAAACAGGTTCGCCGGCTGTACCCGCTCGTAGGTGGTGAACCGGGAGTCGCAGCTGAGGCACTGGCGGCGGCGGCGAACCCCATCATTCACATCACGGGAGTCAATCACCCGGGAATCATGATAACCGCAATAGGGACAGTTCATTGGGCAACAACCACACTATATTGAGATACAGAGCAACTGCAGCACAAGATATAGTGCTTGTCAAG
>CAZFCV010000151.1:0-3215 GCA_964517985.1 uncultured Dehalococcoidales bacterium
CTCTTCATACTTGAAGGGCAGGACGACAAGATTGTAGACCGGCTTGTGTACGTAGCGCTCCTTTAACTGCTGCGTCAGCACCGGCAATGCTCCGGAGCCGGTACCGCCGGCAGCACCGGCAATGAGCAGGAAGGCATCCATCGGTGAGAGCCCCTGCGTTGCCCGTACGCTCTCTATAATCTTATCGCTATCCTCCCGGGCAAGCTCGGCACCAATCTCGTTTATCTTGCCGACACCGTGACCGCCCGTCTTCTGACTTCCGATGAGGACCCGGTGCTGGTAGTCAGACCTTATATAGGATAGCCCGCTTAAATCAGTAATATCGGTGTTGACCGCTATGACATCGGTAACGATATCAATGCCACGCTGAACGCGTGCCCTCCTGCTTAGCCGGGCAAACTCATCAGCAACCCTGCCACCGCACTGTCCACAACCGATAACCAGTAATTTCACCGCACACCTCACAAACCGAGAGCTTTACTATTTTAAACATAGTCGGCAGGTACTGTCAACCTCACCAGCCTGCGGCAGCTTCGTCGCCAAGAAGGCAGATACTACCAATAACGTCTTTATAACCTCATTCTCCAACTGCGCCACCAGCTTTTTGCCGGTTTGCCGTATTCAGCGCCGTGGGTTTCATCATGCAAGCCCTCTCCGTAACGGTTGAGGAGGTCAGTGCGGCTATTGACAAATCAAACGTTAAGGACTATATTAGGTTTCAACACGTGAAATGACCCATTAATGGTCGTGGGACGAGAAAAATGCGTCTCAAAAGAAAGGCTCTACTTCCTCCCCCCGTAATTGGTCCTTCCATGACACCATTGTTGCCCACCGCGGAGTAGGTCAATGCAATGCAAGATTTGCGGGCAGAATAATCCTCCGGAGGCACATTTCTGCGCCAACTGCGGTTCAAGTTGGGTGGCTGCCACCGAGCAACCCGCGCCAACAGTAGTAACAGGCGCTGAGCCAGCAACACCGCAGATAGCCGTGGAATACATGGGTTTCTGGATACGTTTCGGCGCAGCGATTATAGACGGCGTCCTGGTCTGGCTTGTCTCCTCAGTGTTCTTTTTCTTCCTCTTCACGCTTAACAACATAGGTGGCTTCCCGCCTTTGTCTCCGCTGTCTTCCTTTTGGTTTCCCCTGTCCTGGCTGTACTACTGGCTCTTTACCGGGCTCAAGGGGCAGACGGTGGGCAAGATGGCATTCGGCATTAAGGTAGTAGACCGGCGAGGCAATATACCGGGGCTGGGGATTGCCGCCCTGCGAGAGATCCCGGGCAAGATTTTATCCTCCATCGTACTCTACCTGGGCTTTCTCTGGATCATCTGGGGCGAGCAAAAACAGGGCTGGCACGACAAGATTGCCAGCACGTATGTGGTAAGGGCCACACCGGGAAATTGAGGGCAAGGGCTGACGATGAAGTGCTCTAATTGCCAAAAAGAGAATGACCCCACCAGCCGCTTCTGCATCTTCTGTGGGGCTGCACTGCCGACACCGGAAGCGGAACGCCCCTCAGAACCGGCGCCGGGCACTTCGGACGCATTGCCGCAGCACCCGCCGGCGCTAGAGGAGGAGGTGCGCCGCCTGAGAGAGCTTGTTGCACTTATGAACGAGCGCCTGGCTGCCCTGGAACGTATGCCGGGAATAGCGGCACCGCCTCCGCTGCCTGTACCAGCCGCTCCACCAGAGCCCGTAGAGGCACTTCCACAGGAGCCGGCGCCGGTATCTGGAATTGAGCCTGCTCCATCGCTACCGGCAGCGCCGGGTCCCGAACCAGGAGCACCCGCCATCACCCCGGTACCCGGTCGTGCCCCCAAAGGCGCACCAGCCAAGCCCAGGGAGTGGGAGCAAATTCTAGGTGGCAACTGGCTAGCCAGGATAGGTGTCATTGCCCTCATTATCGGCGCCGCCTTCTTTATCAAATTCGCCTTTGACAACAACTGGCTAGGTCCAACCGCCCGTGTTATCCTTGGTGTCATCACTGGTCTGGCTATGGTGAGCGGCGGTTACTACTGGCAGAAGAAATACCCGATCTTCGCCCAGACCCTCAGCGGGGGTGGTATCGCCCTCCTCTACCTCTCCATCTTCGCCGCCTTCAATATCTTTCACCTGATTCCTTTCTACCCGGCGGTTGGCTTGCTATTGCTGATCAGTGTTGGCTCGGCGGCTCTGGCTATCAGGCTAAACTCCATGGCGCTGGCTATAATAGGCATCTTCGGCGCCTTCAGTGCCCCATTTATCCTGGGGATAAACGGGGCTGGAGCAGCACCGGCTGGCCAGAACGTTCAGCTACTGGTATACATCATGGTGGTAGACCTTGGTGTCCTTGTGCTATCTACTTTTCGTAACTGGCGCTGGTTTACCCTTCTTGCCCTGCTCAGCTCACTGCTGGCTTACGCCGTATGGCATGGCGAATTTGGCGACAGAGCCAGTCTGTTGACAGCACAATTAAGCCTGACCATCATCTTTCTCATCTTTGTGGGGGCGACCTCGCTCTTTCATATCATCTGGCGAAGACCTGTCCAGGGCTTTGATTATACATTAATGGCGATTAATGCCACCGCTTACCTTGGAATAAGCTATGGGCTTATGTGGGATGAATTACGCGAGTGGATGGGGGGCTTTACCCTCCTGCTTGCCTTCTTCTACGGAAGCCTTGCCTATCAGGCTCTAAAAAGAGGTGCCGGAAACACCAGACTCAGCTTCTTCGCTCTCGGCATTGCCCTGATCCTTTTAACCGTAGCCATACCTGTCCAGCTCGGCGATAAGGCATGGACGACTATCGCCCTGGCGGCTGAGGGTGGAGTCCTAATGTGGCTTTCTCTCAAGCAGCGAATAACCTACTTCCGCATCTACGGCTACATTGTGTTCGCCATTGTTGCCCTACGCCTGCTGTTCTTTGACACCTCTGTAGCTATACGTGCCTTTCAACCGGTATTCAACGAGCGTTTCCTGGCTTTTATAATAAGCATCGCCGCCATGTATCTTACTTCCTATCTTCTCTGGCGATACCGGGAGGAAAGTGGCAGAGCCGGCTATCCTGTCTTCCTTATCGCCGCCAGCTTCTTTACCCTCTGGATTATTGCCGCTGAAGCCATTAGCTATCAGGACATCCCGGTAACCCTACCGGGGAGTCTTAGCCTCATCGTACTCGTTGCCCTGGCCGGAGTGACGACACTCTATCACGTTGTATGGCGACGGGTCCCCCAGGT
>CAZFCV010000152.1:0-3137 GCA_964517985.1 uncultured Dehalococcoidales bacterium
TCGTAGACTATCATTAACACTTTAGCCATGAAACAGTCACCCCTTGCCGGATGTTGTCGCCACTAAAGCCGGTGAGACGGCTCCTTATCAATGCCGAGCCTCTGCCGCGTCTCCGCAGTCGGCTCTCCGTTCTCATCCCAGGCGTGGTGCTGATAGTACTCGTCAATCATCTGGCGCAGCTTGTCCCGGTCTATCGTCCGCCCCCGGACGCCGGGGATGCCCATGGTGGTCGGCTCGTCAAAGTAGCGGTCAACCAGCCAGTCATCCTTTCTGGTCAGCCCCTCCCTGATGTTGAACAGCCGCTCTATATTGTAGGCACGCTCCGCCACCGTCCAGATGTCCTGCGGCGTCATCTTGAGGTCGGTATTGTAGTAGAGCATGTTAGACCACTCCTCAAAGTTGGGCAGGGTCGCCCCGAGGAAGGTGGTGTGATACTTGCAGATGCCGAGGCAGTCCACCGCCATATAGCACATCTCATGCCAGAAGACCGGCCACGATTTCCCTTCGTAGTCCCGGTAGTCCGAGGTCAGGGGACCATCATAGGGCACCGGCTGGCTATATATCTTGCGCAGCACCGGCTCCGGCAGGTGATAGAGGTCAATAGCCGGGCGGCTCCTCAGGTGGTCGGAGCCGCGGCTGCCGGTGGCTATCCCCAGAGCCAGCGCCGGCGTTGGCCTTTCGTCAGAGTGGAGATTGCTCATCCCTTTAACATGGATAAGGTAGCCGGCGGAGTCCTTGCCTATTCTTTCCGCAGCGCGCAGCGGTCCCTCCGCCAGGATATCACCCAGCCCCTGCCGGCGGCCAATGCGGTGCACCATCTCAATAACGGCGTCATCATTGCCGAACCTCAGCTCCAAGCCATCGGTATCTTTATCGGTCAGTATTCCCTTCTCGTAGAGCTCCATTGCCCAGGAGATGAGGCTACCCGTTTCCAGGTTGTCCATGCCGTATTCGTTGACCAGGTGGTTGCCCACCAGAATGGTAAGCGTTTTACGGCAGCCCGGCTCGCCGGCGAAGGCGCCCTGGGAGGTGTACTCCGGGCCCTCATCGTAAACGCCGGCATAGGGTCCCTCCGGTATGAAGTACTTCGCCCGGCAATGAACCTGGCAGCCAAAACAGCCCGCCATGCCGACGACGTACTCGTCAATAGCCTCCGCCTCAACATCATCGGCGTTCTCCAGCTGGTTGAGCTGGAAGTTGTTCACCCTGACCAGCCCCTGGGTGTTGGTCGCCCCCCAGATGAACGGGGTGCCTATCCTCCCCTGCGTCTGGGATACCTTGGCGGAGGTAATCTGGGTGATTATTTTCCGGTCATAGTCCAGGGCTTCCCGGGGGTGGGCTATCTTGATATCCATGGTGCCCCGGGCGGCGACGGCTTTCAGGTTCTTGGAGCCGAGCAGGGCACCCATCCCCGTCCTGCCCCCAGCGTCCTTGAGCCCGGTCATAACGTTGGCAAACCGCACCAGCCTTTCCCCGGCGGGCCCAATGGTGAGCACCTTTACCTCCCTGTCCCCCAGCTCCTCCCGGATAGCCCGCTGCGCCTCATGGACACCCTTGCCCCAGACGTTCCCGGCGTCCCTTATCTCAATCTCGCCGTCGTGAACCCAGAGATAGACCGGTTTTTCCGCCTTGCCCTTTATGACCAGGTGGTCAAAGCCCGCCCAGCGCAGCTCGGGGGCAAAGAAGCCGCCCATATTTGTGCTGCCCAGAAAGCCGGTAAGCGGTGACTTGCCCATGACATGGGTTCGCGCCGAGGCAGAAGCCAGGGTGCCGACCAGGACACCGGCACTGACCAGTGCCACGTTGTCCGTGCCAAGGGGGTCAACCCCCGGCTCCAGGTGGTTGTAGAGCAGGTAGGCGTCCAGCCCCCGCCCGCCAAGGAAAAGCTCCCGCATCCTTACCGGTATCGGTTTTGTCTCAATCTTGCCCGAGGTCAAATCAATATAGGCTATCCTTCTGTTCAGAGCCATGCCTGCCCCCTTCCTACTTTTTAGCCGATTCTTCCTCAGCCAGGCGCCGGTTTGTATCCCAGACCGGCCCCCTTATCCGGGGCACCTCAGGCGATATCCAGGATACCCGCCACTCATAGCCGCAGTGGGGGCATTGGTATGTCCCGGCTCCATCCGGCGGGCTTACCCTCTCAAAGCAGTTAAGGCACCGGAAGGCGCCTATACTCCTACCCTTGACCAGGCTCTCCATGGTCGTTGCTTTTTCCTTCTCCAAGGTAACCCCCTTGCCCAGGTTTTCTGGCGAATAATATAAGGGTCGTGAAATTGGCGACATATCAATGCTATAACAAAGCGGAACCGGTGTCAAGCAGGCGCCCCGGCTGTCCTCAGGCGCCCCCGGTGAGCTCCCTCAGCCTCGCCACCGCCGGCGGCAGGACGTCACCAATCCCTTCCCAGAAGCGGAGGTGAGCCAGCCGGTCAAACGGCGTCTCCCCCTGGTTGATGATAACCAGCCGCGCCCCGGCTTCCAGGGCTACCCGGGGCATATCGGCGGCAGGGTAGACAACCAGGCTGGAGCCAACGACGACAAAAAGGTCGCACCTCCCGGAATGCCGGTAGGCCTCGCCGAGGTCTTTCCGGGGGAGGGACTGGCCAAAATTGACCACGCTGGACGCCAGCTTCCCCCCGCACAGGGGACAGGCGGTCAGGTCCTCAAACCTGTCCAGGGTAAACTCACAATCCCGGCAGCGCAGCTTGGTCATGTTGCCGTGCAGCTCCGCCAGCGACTCCGGGCTTATACCCGATTTCAGGTGGAGGTTGTCCACATTCTGGGAGACGAGGAAAGCCAGTTTTCCCATCGCCTGCAATCCGGCGATTGCCCGGTGCCCGCTGTTCGGCTCGGCGGCAGTGAAGTCCCGCGGCTCCGTGGGCAGCCCCTTTGCCTGACGCGTCCAGATGCCATCGGGGCCGCGGAAGTCGGGGAGACCGGACTCGGTGCTGATACCGGCACCGGTGAAGACCACCAGGTACTTTGCCGCCGACATCCACTGCGCCAGGGTTTCAATTCGCTGGCTCAGGTCCTGCTCTACCATGACACCGCCCCAAACTGTCATTCATTTCCATCTTCCGCTTAAACCCAAACGGATAATCGGGGGCGTTAAAATTCTAGCACCCATTGCCGCCGCGAGC
>CAZFCV010000153.1:0-3120 GCA_964517985.1 uncultured Dehalococcoidales bacterium
ATCGGGCGACAATCTGGGCGTATATTTCCTCGGCGCTGATATGGTCATCGCTGTCCTCAATGGCAGCCAGAATCATCACCCGCTGCGGCGTTAGCCGGTAACCCTGCCCGCTGAGCCTGCTGACTATATCCCCGGACTGTTGCATAGAAACGCCTGACCTCCCCGACCGGGATTCATTATAACGGAGTCTTTCTCTAATTGCAAGCTTTTGCAGTTGCAACTAATTACAAAAGAACTACCTTTTGCTATCAAGCAGCACTGTTACCGGTCCGTCGTTGTGGATTTCCACCTGCATGTACTGCTGGAAGCGCCCCGTCTCCACCCTCAGCCCGCTGGTGCGTGCCTCGGCAACAAAGCGGCTAAATAATGGCTCCGCCTCGGCGGGTGGTGCCGCCTCAACAAAGCTGGGCCGGCGCCCCTTCCTGGTATCGGCGAGGAGGGTGAACTGGCTTACCGCCAGCAGTTCACCATTGATATCCATAGCGGAGAGGTTGAATTTGCTCGCTTCATCAGCAAAGATGCGCAGGTTCACCGTTCGCCGGGCTAGATACCGGGCGTCCTCCGCGGTATCGCCGGCAGCAACGCCGACAAAAACCACCAGCCCCCGCCCTATCCTTCCCACCACCTCACCACCGATGCTAACCGAGGCGCTGGTAACCCGCTGCAGCAGTGCCTTCACTACGTAACTGCCTTTTCCCCACCCGCTTTTTTATCCCCGAGCCCCCCGGGGTTACCCTTGCGGCTGTCCGTAATATAGAAACCGCTCCCCTTGAAGATGACGGGGACAGAGTTTATAACGCGGCGACACTTCCCCGAACACTGGGGGCAGACGGCTACCGGTTCCTCATCAAAGTCCTGCCTTCTCTCAAACTGATGCTGGCAGTCATGGCACTCATACTCATAAATAGGCACTGCTCCACCTCACCTGGGCTTCGCCAATCTCGGAAAGAGAAAGCTATCTGGCGGCAAAGAAAAAGGGCACTCCAGCACACCCTGAAATCAAACCGGGGATGGCGAGCTATCCCTTCTCTTCTAATTAGAGATTTTAGACTCCCACACTGTTATTATAACCCAAGCCGCCGATTGACGGCAAGCCCCATATTGGTTAAACTAAGCTCACCACGGTAACCACCCGTAACCCCGGAGTAAAGAGAAGGACAGCGATGACGCACATTGAGGCTGCCGCCAGCCAGCTGGCAGAGATAGTTAAACGATACCGCGCCGATTATATTGAAGCCCGGCTTGAGGAGAGCCACACCAGCCACATCACCTACCGGGGGAGGGAACTGGAAGCTGCGGGGCGGGGAACCGCCATCGGGGGCAATGTGCGCGCCCTGGTAAGAGGCGGCTGGGGCTTTGTCAGCTTTGATAACTTCAAGGAGCTGCCGGCAAGGGTGGAGCTGGCGGTGCAGCAAGCCCGGTTTGCCGGTAACGAGGTAAGCCAGCTGGCGCCCGTAGAGCCGGTAGTTGACAATGTGCCCGGTGAGATAGCCCGGAACCCGGTAGCCATCCCCCTGGCGGAGAAAAAAGGGCTTCTTGATGAATACAACGAGATTATCTGGGGCACGCCCAAGATACAGACATCAACCATCGGCTATGGCGATAGCCACAAGAAGGTTGTCTTTCTCAACTCAGCGGGCAGCTATATTGAGCAGGAAAGGGCGGATTTTGCCCTGCGCCTGAGCGTGGTCGCCACCGAGGGCGGTGAGGTGCAGCAGGCGGGCGTCAGCATCGGCAGCCGGGGCGATTTCAACAAGATAGGGGGGCAGCACGAGCCGGTGGCGCAGATAGCCCAACAGGCAGTGGCACTGCTATCCGCACCGCAGGTAAAGGGGGGCGAATACACCGTGGTGCTGGACCCGGTGCTGGCGGGCGTCTTCGTCCACGAAGCCTTCGGGCACCTCTCCGAGTCCGACTTCGTCTATGAGAATGACCGCCTGCGGGAAATCATGGTCCTGGGGAGAAGGTTTGGCAGCAACGAGCTTGATATCATTGATACGGCAGCCCGGGCAGGGCTGCGCGGCAGCTACCGCTACGACGACGAGGGGGTGCCGGCAGCCAGGACCTACCTTATCCGGGAGGGCGTGCTGGTGGGCCGGCTTCACTCCAGGGAGACGGCGGCGAAGATGGGAGAGGAGCCCACCGGCAATGCCCGCGCCATCAACTACCGCCACCCGCCCATCGTGCGCATGACCAATACCTACATTGAGCCAAAAGCCGCCTCCTTTGCCGATATAATCGGCGATATCAAGGAGGGGGTCTACGCCCGGAACTGGTACGGGGGCACCACCAGCATGGAGATGTTCACCTTCTCCGCCGGTGAAGCCTACATGATCCGCAACGGCAGGGTCGCCGAGCTGGTGCGCCCGGTGGTGCTTACCGGCAATGTGTTCGCCACCATGACAAACATAGACGCTATCGGCAATGACCTGGATATGAACCAGGGCGGCGGCTGCGGCAAGGGGGGGCAGATGCCCCTCCCCGTCTCCAACGGCAGCCCCCACATCCGGATAAGCCAGTGCCTTGTCGGAGGCAGGTAGGCAGATGGAAGAAATCCTAGCCCGAGCCGGAAGGGTGGCGGAGGCGGCGGAGGTGTTCCTCGTCTCCAGCGAGGAGACCCACGCCCAGTTTGAAGCCAACCGCCTGAAGCACATCCAGAGCAAACAGGCAAGCAGCCTGGCGCTCAGAATTATCCGGCAGGGCAGGACTGGCTACGCCGCAACCACCGGACCGGGCGATAGCCAGGAGCTGGTCAACATGGCGGTGGAGACCGCCCAGTTCGGCACGCCCGCCCGCTTTGAATTCCCGGCGGCAGGTGCCTACCCCGAAATCGCCGTCTTTGACCCGGCGGTAGAGAGCGTGCCCATAGAAGAGATGGTCGGGCTCGGCGAGCAGCTAATCACCACCATTACCAGCCACACCCCGGAGCTATTGTGCGAGGCAGGCGTGACCAGGGCGGTGCTCTCGGTAAGAATCATAAACTCCCGGGGCGGGGAGGCACAATACCGGAAAAGCATCTCCAGCCTCGGTATTGAGGGCACCCTTATTCGCGGCACCGATATGCTCTTTGTCGGCGATAGTGAAAGCTCCTGCCACCCCGTATCCCTGCCCCAGGCGGTC
>CAZFCV010000154.1:0-3077 GCA_964517985.1 uncultured Dehalococcoidales bacterium
TACCCCTGAGCTGCTTGGCTGCCTCCGCCAGTGGAAGAGCCGGGGCAAGACTGCCCCCAGAGAGGAGCTGCTCCATGCGGTTGCCGCCATCCCCGGTGTCTATGTCCCCAGCCTGTATCAGGTGGAATACCATGCCGATGGCATCACCAGGGGGATTGCGCCCACCGCGCCACAGGCTAAACCGACCATTTCACGGCGAATGGTAACCAAGCTGCCGCCCCCGGTCACCAGCCCGGTCGTTCCCTATATTGAGGTAGTCCACGACCGGGGGGCAATTGAGGTTCAGCGGGGCTGCAGCCGCGGCTGCCGCTTCTGCCAGGCAGGGGTCATGTATCGCCCGGTGCGGGCACGCCCCCATCAGGAGGTAATCCAAGCCGTCGGGGAACTGATTACCGGCTGCGGCTACAACGAGGTCTCTCTGGTATCACTGTGCAGCAACGACTACCCGGGCATTGACCGGCTGATACCGGAGCTTTCCCGGCACTACCAGAACCTCACCCTGTCACTACCCAGCCTCCGCATTGACCAGTCCTCACTAAGGCTGCTGGACGCCCTGCCCACCCACCGCAGGACGGGGCTCACCTTCGCCCCGGAGGCGGGAAGCCAGCGGCTACAGCGCACCATAAACAAGGTCACCCCGGAAGAGGTGCTTCTGGAGATGGCAGCGGCTGCCTTTGACCGGGGGTGGACAAATCTAAAACTCTACTTCATGCTCGGCTTGCCCACGGAAACCCTGGATGATGTCGCCGAAATTGTACGGGTGGTGGACAGGGTCCGCTCACTGGGCAGGGGCAGCCCGAGGCATCCCCAGATAAGGCTCAGCCTCGCCACCTTCGTCCCCAAGCCGCATACGCCCTTTCAATGGGTAGCCCAGGATAGCGAGGAGCAGCTGACCGCCAAGCATGACCTGCTCAAATCGGGGCTGAAGCGCAAAGGGGTCAGGTTTTCCTGGCAGGACCCCAAAACCAGCCTGCTGGAAGCCGTGCTCTCCCGGGGGGACAGGCGGTTGGGGAAGGTCATCCGCCGCGCCTGGGAGCTGGGCTCAACCTTTGATGCCTGGAGCGAGCACTTCAGCTACGAGAACTGGCTCCGCGCCTTCAGTGAGAACGGGCTGGAACCCGGCTTCTACGCCCACCGGGAGCGCCCGCGGGACGAAGTCCTGCCCTGGGCTCACATTGACAGCGGGGTAACCGCCGCCTTCCTGAGGGAGGAAGAGCACCGTGCCCGGAACAGCGAGCTCACTGATGACTGCCGCCAGGCACCCTGCAACGCCTGCGGACTGCAGCGCTGGCACCCGGAATGCCAGCACGCACTGGAGAGCCAACCGGAACACCGCTAAGGGCAAAGCCGGGGAATCCTACTGCTTATCACCCTTGCCCTGGTCAAAGCAGGCAATAGCCACCACGCTGTCACCCTCGCCCAGCCTCATCAACCGCACCCCCTGGGCACTCCTCCCCTGAATGGTAATACCCTGTCTCGGGTCCTTCTCCCTCACCAGGGTCTGGATGACAATGCCATCCGCGGATATAATCATTACCTGCTGCGATAGAGAAGCCACCTTGGCGGCGGCGACGTCACCCGTCTTGGGGGCAATCTTGAAGGTCCTCACCCCGCTACCGCCACGGCGCTGCCGCGGATAGGCTCTAACCGGCGACAGCTTGCCGAAGCCGCCGGCGGTAACCGCCAGAACAAAGGTATTGGGGCGGGCAATATCCATGCTGACCAGCCAGTCACCGGCACCGAGGCGGATGCCGCGCACCCCACCGGCGGTCCGGGAGGTAGTCCTCAGGCTTAAAACGGGAAACCGGATTGCCTGCCCCTTCTGCGTCACCATAAGGGCATCCTCCTTTTCCGCAGCCAGAGAGACAGCTACCAGCTCGTCCCCCTTTGCCAGATCCATGGCGATAAGCCCGTTGCCGCGCACCGAAGAGAAGTTCGCCACTGCCGTCTTCTTTATCTCACCGTCACGGGTAGCCAGAAGCAAATAGACATCCAGGCTAAAATCGGTCACGGCAACCATCGCCGTGACCTGCTCCCCCTCAGTAATGGAAAAGAGGTTAGCCACCGCCGTCCCCCGGGCAGTGCGGGATATATCCGCCGGCAGCTCGTGGCACTTGGCCCGGAACACCCGGCCCCGGTTGGTGAAGAAGAGAAGGGTGTCATGGGTATCCGCCACCACCAGCAGCCCCACCGCATCCTCCTCCCTGGTTACCATGCCAATAATGCCCCTGCCACCGCGGTGCTGCGCCCGATAGCTGCGCGCCGGCACCCGCTTGACAAAACCCCGGTTGCTGAGCGTCACCACCACCCGCTGGTGGGGGATAAGGTCTTCCTCCTTAAATTCCACCAGTCCCCCTTCACTTATCTCGGTTCGCCGCGGGTCACCATACTTCGCTTTTAGCCCCGTCACCTCCTCCTTTATCAGAAGGAGGATTCGTCTCGGGTTAGCCAGAAGGTCTTCCAGATAGGCAATGTTCTTTAAGACCTCGGCATACTCATCAAGTATCTTGCGCCTCTCCAGATTAGCCAGCCGGCGTAACTGCATATCAAGAATAGCCTGCGCCTGAACCTGCGTCAGCTCGAAGCCGGTCATCAGGTTGCGGCGGGCACTATCCGCCGTCTCCGACTGGCGGATAGTCTTTATCACCTCGTCCAGGTGATCCAGGGCAATCTTGAGCCCCTCCAGGATGTGAGCCCGGTTCCGGGCAACAGCCAGCTCAAAGCGGGAGCGCCGGGTAATAACCTCGCTGCGGAAATCAATAAAGTGCTGGAGTGCCTCCTTGAGGCTGATTACCTTGGGCTGGCCATCAACCAGCGCCAGCATATTGATAAAGAAAGAGGACTGCATTGCCGTATATTTATACAGGTTATTGCGCACCTTCTCCGGTTGCGCCTCCCGCCTCAGCTCAATAACAATGCGCATCCCCTGGCGGTCTGACTCATCACGCAGGTCACTGATGCCGCTGACCCTCTTCTCCTTGACCAGCTCGGCAATTCGCTCCACCAGGACTGCCTTATTGGTCTGGTAGGGAAGCTCGGTAACCACAATCTGGCGCCGCCCGCCGCTGATATCGGCA
>CAZFCV010000155.1:0-3044 GCA_964517985.1 uncultured Dehalococcoidales bacterium
GGTGAGCCAGAACTGCCGGGTGGAAACCGCCTCCCGGAGAGAAAAGCCCCACACCCCTGTTGCCCGCCCCTGTCCCTCTCCTTCACGTCCACCATAGGGTAACTGCCCCATCTGTGCCGGGTCGCGCCGCAAAAACTGGGCAAGTGAGACCACAATTACCAGCAACAGGCTGCCCAGAATGAGGTAGGCAGTGCGCCAGCCATAGGTGGAGATGAGCCAGTTGGCTGCCGGGGGCACCACCAGCGTACCTGTGCCTATGCCGGCAATAACAATGCCGGTTGCCAGGCTTCTCCTCCTGACAAACCAGCGGGCAACGGTTGACAGCAGGGGAATAAAGGCACCACTCATCCCCGCCCCAACCATCACCCCGTAGAAGAGGTATAGCTGCCAGGTGTCCTGTGCCTGCGACACCAGCAGATAGCCCAGCCCGGCAATGCCGCCGCAGAGTGTCATCACCAGCCGGGGACCGAACCGGTCATTAAGCCTGCCCATGACAATAGCCAGCGAGCCCTGCACAATCCAGGCGAGGGAGAAGACCGCCGAGGTTGCCGCTCTCGTCCATTCAAACTCGGCTAACAGGGGCCGGAAGAAAACGCCAAAGGCACCGGATACACCAAGCATCAGCAGCAGGATGAGGAAACTAGCCACGACCACAATGTAGCCGTAGAAGAAGCGCGGTGCCGCCCTGGTGGACTGGTGAACTTCCTGGCCGGTCATGACAATCTATGGAACCCCTTCCCTATACAACCTAACTACTATAGCATATAAGGCGGTGATACTGGTATGGTAGCCCGAGGTTCTGCCCCCGCTATTACTTTCCGGGGCAAAACTTGCTATAATGGCTGGCAGGTAAGGCTTAAGGTAATGGTAGAGATACTGCGCAACAAGAACCTGGCAACCAGATTTCAGATACTGGTGGAGATAGCCGGCAGCGGGCCCAACATACAGCAGCGGGAGATTGCCCGCAAGCTGGAGGTTACCCCGCAGGCGATATCGGAATACATCGCCCGGCTGACAAGGGAGGGGCTGCTCACCTCGGACGGGCGCTCCCGGTACCGGGTAACCGGCGACGGCGTGAACTGGATAATAAAGGTGCTGCGGGAGCTGAGGGGCTACCATGCCATTGTTGAGAAAGCGGTGACCAATATCTCCGTCTGCGCCGCCGTAGCCGGGCAAAACCTGACCGAAGGGCAGGCTGTGGGGCTGGAGATGAGGGAGGGGCTGCTCTTTGCCACCGGCGAACCGAGGGAAGGCGCCCGGGGGATAGCCGCCTCCGATGCCAGGGAGGGTGAGGACGTTGGCGTTACCAGCATAGAGGGGATAGTCGCCCTGCAGGTGGGCAAGATAACCATCCTGAAGGTGCCCTCCATCCACCGGGGCGGCTCGGCAAGGGTTGATATGGAGCGGCTGCGGCGGGAGGTCAGGGACAGACCCTTCATCGCTGCCCTGGGCATTGAGGCGCTGGTCGCCCTGAAAGGGGCGGCGGCGGGGTTCTATCTGTACGGCGCCACGGAGGCAGCCATTGAAGCCGCCCGCAGCGGTCTCCAGCCGCTCGTCGTCGGCGTTGAGGAGGAGACCCCGGGGCTGATTAAGAGACTGGAAGAGGCAAGCATCGCCTACGAGCTGATTGATATTGAGAGAGATTGATACCGCTTAAGACCACCGGCACGACCCCGGTAGAGCAAAACCCACCTCACCACCCCTGAATGACAGCCGCTAACCTTGACAGCCTTTCTCTATCCAACTATAATCAAGTTAATTTGTATTAAATAAAGCAAACTTGTCTTTATTAGCCCCCACCGTGAAATTCCCCCGGGCGGAAATATGAATAAAGACGCTGCTTGCGGAGGTAAAGAAATGAAGAAAGGGCTTATTGCCGCTGTCGGTGCGCTGGTTGTGGGCACCCTGCTGCTGGCAGCACTGCTTACCGGGCCGGTGCTGGCCGTCCCCGCCTATCCCCTCTCCGCCAGCGACACCGTGGTGGCGGATGCCCTTGCCTACCTTGAGGCGGAGCAGGGCAGCGACGGCGGTATCAGTGATTTCGCCACCTCAGCCTGGGTGGTGATGGCAGTTGCCGCCGCCGGGGAAGACCCGCATGACTGGAGGGTGGACAGCAACCCCTCCCTGGTTGATTATCTCGCCGCCAATGCCGGCAGCGCCGCCTCGGCTACCGACTATGCCCGGATGCTGCTTGCCATTGCCGCCGCCGGGGAGGATGCCACCGACTTTGGCAGCCGGGACTTTGTCTCCCTCCTGCAGGCAACCTACGACGACACCCAGCTCGGCGATGATAGCCTCCTCAACGACGACTTCTGGGGGGTGATGGGGCTGACTGCCGCCGGAGAGCCAGCCAGCTCGGAGGCGGTCGCCGGCTCGGTAGCCTTCATCCTGAGCAACCAGAACGGCGACGGCGGCTGGAGCTGGGGGGTGGGCGAGGACAGCGATGTTGACGATACGGCGGCGGCAATAATGGCACTTGTCGCCGGCGGCGAGTCCCCTTCTTCGGCAGCGATAACCGACGCCCTGGCTTACATCAGCTCAACCCAGATGGAAAACGGCGGCTTTGAGTCCTGGGGGGCGACCAACTCCGCCACCGACTCCTGGGGGATTGATAGCATCGTCGCCGGCGGGCAGGACCCGACCGGCACCGGCTGGATATCGGGAGAGGGTAACACCCCGGTTGACGACCTGCTTTCCTTCCAGAACGGGGACGGCTCGTTCAACTGGCAGCCGGGAACACCGTCCAACATGGCACTGATGACCGCCTTTGCCGTACCGGCGCTGCTCGGCGAGCCCTACCCGGTGGCGGTGCTGGCGCCGGCAGAGGAGGAGCCGGAAGATGGGGTGACCATCGGCGTCAGGGTGGAGGGGGAGGACGATACCATCTGGAGCGGAGAGGTAACCGTCGCCGCATCAACCATAGCTGATGACCAGGGGGGTGAGCACCAGCTTCCCCAGGCAACCGCCCTGGGGGCGCTGGACGAGGCATCTCAGGCAGGCGGCTTCCCCTACGTGGTCAAGGACTCCGCCTTCGGGCTCTATAT
>CAZFCV010000156.1:0-3040 GCA_964517985.1 uncultured Dehalococcoidales bacterium
CGGTTGATGTGGCTATTATTGCTGTGGTCTCCGGGGACGGGCTTAGTGAGGTTTTCGCTAGCCTGGGGGTGACCGCTGTTGTCCCCGGCGGACAGACGATGAACCCCAGCACCAAGGATTTGCTCCAGGCGGTAGAATCGGTGGCTTCCAACAAGATAATCATCCTGCCCAATAACAAGAATATTGTGCCCACCGCCAATCAGGTTCAGAAGGTAACCAAGAAGACGGTCACGGTGGTGCCGACGAAGACAGTCCCCCAGGGGGTGTCCACCCTCCTAGCCTTTGACTATGAGGCGGATTTTGAGGTGAACACCCGGCTCATGATGGAAGCGGTGTCGGCGGTAAGGTCTATTGAGATTACCCGGGCGGTGCGCTCCACCAAGCTCGGTGAACTGGCTATCCGGAAGAAGCAGGGCATTGGCTTTCTGGATGGTGCCCTGGTCACCGTGGGTGATAATCCGGTTGATGCCCTTAATAAGGTAATCGCCGAGTTGAATCTGGCGGAAGCCGAGGTGGTTACCATCTACTACGGCGCTGATACCGAGCTTGCCGAAGCCGAGGGGGTTAGCAGCCGTATCCGTGAGGAGAACCCCCAGCTTCAGGTTGAGGTGGTCCGGGGTAGCCAGCCCCATTACAACTATATTGTCTCTGTAGAATAAGGGGGGTCTCTCGCCTTGGCAGTTAAGATTGTGACCGATAGTGTCGCCGACCTGCCATCTTCGGTGGTTGCCGAGCTGGGGATTACGGTAGTTTCCCTGCTGGTTCGCTTCGGCGAAGAGGTCTACCGCGACGGCATTGACCTGACCACCGAGCAGTTCTATGAGAGGCTGAAGGACGGCAGAATCCTGCCGGTTACCTCCGTGCCCCCGCCGGCGGCTTTTGTCCAGGCATACGACAGCCTGGCGGAGGAAACGGACGAAATCCTGGCTATTATTGTCAGCTCCCGGCTCAGCGGCACCTATGATGTAGCGCTGCAGAGCATCGGCTTGATGAAGAAGAAATGCCGGGTGGAGGTGGTTGATTCCGGGTGGGCTGCCATGGCGGAGGGCTTCATCGTTATGAAGGCAGCCCGGGCGGCTCAGGCTGGGGCTAGCCTGGATGAGGTTGCCGACGTCGCCCGGAAGAATATCCCCCGTGCCGCTTTCCTTTCCACCTTTGATACCCTGGAGTATCTCAAGAGGGGCGGGCGTATTGGCCGGGCGCAGGCTTTTCTGGGGTCAGTGCTCAAGGTGAACCCCCTCATAACCCTGAAAAACGGGGTTGTTGAGCCGGCGGGCAGGACACGCTCCCGGGCTAAGGCAGTAGAGCACCTGTATGACTTCGCCGCGGGCTATTCCCGTATTGAGGAGATGGCGGTGGAAAATACCGCCTGCCCTGATGAGGCGGAGGCGCTGGTGGAGCGGCTTGGCGCCTTGTTTCCCGCGGAGCGCATCTATCGCTCCAAGATGACACCGGTCATTGGCACCCATACCGGCCCCGGGCTCCTGCTGGTGGCGATACTGGGCGATAGGCATGACTGACGAGCCCGGGCATGGGGGTGAAACCATAAGGGGAGTGATTCCCCTTACCCCCCTGTAGATACCGGGGTTGGCGTTTTCTCGCCTTTAGCCATAGTCGTGGCGACTACGGAGGCAGGGTCTTGTCACTAGATGCTGAACCGCTGCGCAAGATAGCGGAACTGGAGCGTAAAAAGGGCTATTCCGATTCGGCAGTAATCGGTGGCTTGGACCGGTTCCTCGGCAAATGGGCTGGTCAGGCTATGGAGTCCGTAACCAGCCCCCGGCTCCTCGCCCGTTTTAGAAAGCTGCTTGATTACCGCTATGCCTCGCTAACCGAGGAGCAGCGCCGGGAGTGGCTGCACGGGTTGCTTGCCCTTGCCGGCGAGCTGGAGGTGGCGGGGCGGGAGAAGGGGAAGCTACCCCGAAAGAGGGCTACCCCCGCCCCACCCCGGTTGAAAGCGGCTGGCAAGCCGCCGGCGGCGGCGGGGGGGCAGGGGGCGGCATCCCTGGAGGCGCCGATTACCGTAGTCCGGGGGGTCAGCTCAAGCCTCGCCACCCGGTTCGGGCGGCTGGGGGTGAGGACAATCCGGGACCTGCTCTACTTCTTCCCCAATCGCCACCTTGACTATAGCCAGAGGAAGTTTATCTCGCAGATTGTTGCCGGTGAGGAGCCGACCATCATTGCCAACGTGTGGCAGGCTCAGGAGATAAGGCTTGGTGGCCGGCGCAGCACGGAGGCTATTGTCGGCGACGAGACGGGCAACGTCCGGGTGGTCTGGTTCAACAACCCCTATCTGGCGAAGAAACTGCCGACTAATACCCGGCTGGTTATCAGCGGTCGGGTGGGGCTGTTCAACGGGCGGCATGTCTTTGAGTCGCCGGAGTGGGGGCTGGCTGAGGAGGGGGAGCTGGTTCACACCGGGCGCCTGGTCCCTGTCTACCCCCTCACCCGGGGGCTGCGTCCCCGCCAGGTGCGGCTGCTGATGAAGAGGGTCGTTGACCAGTGGGCGGGGCAGGTGGCGGACTTCCTGCCCCCGGCGCTAAGAAAGCGGTGCCACCTGCTGGACCTGCCGGTGGCAATAGCTCAGGCTCACTACCCGGAGGATGAGGCGCAGAAGGTTAAAGCCAGAGCCAGGCTAGCCTTTGATGAGCTCATCCTGCTCCAGCTGGGGGTGCTGAGCCGGAAGCGTGACTGGCAGGAGAGCCAGCCCGGCAACCCCCTGAGTGTTGAGGAACGGGTGCTGGCGGTATTTCTGGACTCTCTGCCCTTCACGCTAACGGCAGCCCAGCAGCGTGTTCTAGCCGAGCTGCTCGCCGATTTAGGGAAATCCCGGCCCATGTCCCGCTTGCTCCAGGGGGAGGTGGGCAGTGGCAAGACGATAATAGCCGCCGCCGCCCTGCTGGCGGCTGCCGCCAGCGGCTTTCAGGGAGCCTTCATGGCGCCTACGGAAATCCTGGCGGAGCAGCATTTTAGCAATATCTGCCAGCTCCTCTCCCGGGTGGGGCATCAGGAGCCGGCGGGAGACCACCGGTATCGCTAT
>CAZFCV010000157.1:0-3016 GCA_964517985.1 uncultured Dehalococcoidales bacterium
TTGTCATATCGACCTACATCTCAGGGAAGGAGAGGGAAAATGAAGAAAAGGTTGTTTCTAATACCGCTAGCGATTATACTGGTAGCCGGTTTGATTCTGGGTGGTTGTACCCAGCCGGCAGAAGAACCGGTAAAGCCAATGGTACTCAACTACAATACCTGGGTTCCGCCAACCACCCCCCGGTTCCCCGAAGTAGTACTCCCGTTCTTTGACCGGATTACAGAGGAAAGCGGGGGTGCCATCACCTTTAACATGAACTATAATTCTGCTCTGGCACCGCCTCCACAAACACTGGATGCCGTTATCAACAGGGTGGCTGATATATCCGAGGTAACGGGCATATTTATGCCGGGCCGCCTGCCCTATAACAACATGGTATTCATCACCCCTGGTCTTGCCCAGAAGACCGTTGCCGAGACCAACCGGGCATGGTGGCACATCTATCAGAAGTACCCCGAGGTCCAGGACGAATGGCAGGACGTCAAGGTGCTCTTCTTCTGTGCCGTTCCCCCCTTCTATCTGGTGACCAAGGAACCGGTCTCCTCTTTGGAAGACATAGCGGGGATGAAGGTGCATTGCCAGGGGCAGCATGCCAAGGCAGTCCAGGCACTGGGGCAGGTCCCGGTAACCGGCGGCATCGGACCCGAAGCCTACCTCACGCTGGAAAAGGGAGTGGCTGATGCCGGGTGGGAAGCCCTTTCCACGTTGATTGAATGGAAACTTGCCGAGGTAACGAATTACTACATTGAAGGCTTCAATCTTCCTGGGCTTGTCATAGGCGTATGTATGAATCGGGACGCATACAATGAACTGCCCGACAACATCCAGAAACTGATTGACGAGAGCAGTGAGGACCTTATGGAGCAGTTCATTGCCATGAAGGACCAGGCAACCTATGACATGATAGCGGCAGCCGAAGCTGAGTTTGGTATGCAAAAAATCACCCTGTCACCCGAGGAGGTGGCGAGGTGGGAAGCGGCGGTTGCCCCGGTGACCGAGGAGATTCTTAACGAGCTTGAAGGCGAGGGGTTAAAAGCACGGGAAGTCTACAACGAATGGCTCGAGTTTGCCAAGACCCTGGAATAGCATTCCCCTGGCAGCCGATGCCAGTCTCAGGTAGAGCAAGCGGAGGTGCCGATGGGGCACACTTCGCCGGGGTGGGGGTAAAAGGATAGCTTCCCTCCAGTGCCCCCCTCTGCCTCCAGTTAGGTGGAGGGGGGCACTGGCAGTGTGCCTGCTTGATAAACAGCATCGGGGCGCGTCTAGCCAATCTTAAGATGAGGAGAAACGTGGTACTTCTGAGAAGCAAGGTTGATGTCATTAATAGCGGGATTAGCTGGTTTACATCGCGACTGTTTCTGACAGCAGCTGTTGCCCTGTTCTTCATGATGCTGCTGACCTTTGCTGACGTTGTCGGGCGCTATGTTTTCAACCGGCCTATACTGGGTGCTGGCGAGATTACCCAGTTCCTGTTATGCATACTGGTCTTTCTGGGCATAGCCTCTGTCCAGTTAGCGAAGGGGCATATAGGCATAAGCATAGTATTTGACAAGCTCTCCAGGAAGGCTCAGGGGGTGCTCGGTAGCACTACCACCTTGCTCAGCCTGTTCCTGTTTTCTCTGATAACCTGGCAGAGTGTTGTCACCAGTTTCCATTTTGAGAAGGTAAACCAACACTCGCTAATACTGGAGATACCCCATTATCCCTTCCTGATAGTTATTGCCGCTGGCTGCACCCTGCTCTGCATCGTGCTCTTGAGAGATTTCCTTAGTTACCTGCTTCAGGAGCCAAAGAACCCGGGGCAGGTCTTTCTGCGGGCAATAACGTCGCTTGTGGTGGCCGGGCTGGCAGCTGCCGGGATATGGTGGTCGCAAGGATCGGGGGGCATCAATCCGGTTGTGGTTGGGATGCTCGGTTTCGTGCTCATGCTTCTGCTCTTGTTTACCGGGAAACCGGTTGGTTTTATTTTAGCCCTGGTTGGTCTTATAGGTATGGCTTACCTGCGTAGTGAATCGGCTGGTCTGGCTCTCATCGGGACAATACCTTTTGAAACCACCACAACCTATCATTACGCCGTCCTTCCCCTATTTATACTCATGGGGGAGTTTGCCTTTCACGGGGGATTGAGTCGCTCCCTCTATGCTGCGGCACATGCCTGGGTAGGGCGCTTGCCCGGTGGGCTTGCCATGAGCACCGTGGGCGCCTCAGCCGGTTTTGGCGCCATTTGCGGCGATACGGTTGCTGGCTCAATGGCAATGGGCGCCATTGCCATACCCGAAATGAAGAAATACAAATACGCCTCCAGTCTATCCACCGGCGCTGTTGCTGCCGGGGGGACCCTTTCCGCTCTGATACCGCCCAGCATGATACTCATTCTTTACGGGATTTTGACCGAGATATCAATAGCCAGGCTCTTTATGGCGGGTATTGTCCCAGGCATATTATCGGCGACAGTGTTCATGGGCATCATCTATGCACGATGCCGGCGTAACCCTAAGCTGGGCCCTGTCGGACCGAGCACAACCTTCCGGGAAAAGATAGTCTCGCTTAAAGGCGTCTGGGCGATACTGCTGTTATTCCTGCTGGTAATGGGGGGAATTTACGGGGGGGTTTTCACCACTACCGAGGCGGGTGGAATCGGGGCTTTCGGAACCCTGGCTATCTGCCTGATTCTAAGGAAAATAGGGCTGAAGGGCACTATCTCTGCCCTGAAGGATACCACCCGGTTTGCCACCATGGGGCTTATGATTCTGGTTGGTGCAGCAATATTCAGCTACTTCCTGGCAGTTAGCGGTCTGCCGGCGAACCTGGCTGACCTGGTGGCTGGGCTTGATGTCGCCCCAATTGTTATCCTCATCACCATTCTGGTTGTATATTTTATCCTCGGCTGTATTATGCCCGCCATACCACTCCTCATAATGACGATACCCATCTTCTTCCCTATCGCCATGGCTCTGGGCTATGACCCAATATGGTTCGGCATAATCCTCTGTTTCTTGATGAATGTGGCGGAGAT
>CAZFCV010000158.1:0-303 GCA_964517985.1 uncultured Dehalococcoidales bacterium
GACCGGTTTCAGCTCCGGCAAATCAAGGCTCAGCTTGTATTTGCCGTTCTCAATTTCGTAGAGGGGGAACATTCCGGTCTCCACTGCCAGGCGGCCTATCTTTATCGTTAGCTCCGTGGGGCAGCGCCAGCCGGTGGGGCAGACCGACAGCACGTGGAGGTAAGCCGGACCCTTGGTCGCCACTGCCTTCTCCACCTTGGCGAGCAGGTCCTGAAAGTAGCTGGGGCAGGCAGTAGCCACGTAGGGTATATCATGGGCGGCGGCAATGGCGGGCATATTCTTCTTCCAGGTAAGCTGCCCCGC
>CAZFCV010000158.1:313-2936 GCA_964517985.1 uncultured Dehalococcoidales bacterium
TTCATATAGGCTTCGTTGTCAAAGCAAACATAAACAAAGTTATGCCCCCTCTCCAGGGCTCCGGATAGTGCCTGTAGCCCGATATCGCTGGTGCCGCCATCGCCCGCCATGGCGACTACCTTTACATCCGATAGCGACGGACTCCCCTTCCGGCTCATTGCCTTCAGTCCCGATTCTATACCGGAGGCGACGGCGGCGGTATTCTCAAACAGGGCATGAATCCAGGGGACAGTCCACGAGGTGTTGGGTAGCTGTGATGAGACTATCTCCATGCAGCCGGTGGCATTGGCAATAATAACGTTGTCCCCCAGCGCCTTGCAGACAAGCCTTACCGCCAGCGCCTCACCGCAGCCAATACAGGCACGGTGACCGGAGACAAACCTCTCTTTCTTGGTTACTAGCCTGGGAACATAAACAGCTTGCTTTTCCATTGGTCTCTTACCCCAAATTTTTCCGATGTTTGTTTCTTTCTCCAGGGACGGCTACTCTTCCACCCCTCTCACGCCAAATATCTCGTACTCTTTATCGCTTCCCGTCCGGACAATCTCTATCCCCCGGTTGACTATCTTCTCAAACCCGTCAACCGAGATATCCCGGCCACCAAGGCCGCCGACAAAGCTGACTATCTTTGGTCTTTTCTCCAGATGGTAGAGGGCGGACTTTATCTCGGAGCAGACCGGGCCCCCGGGCCCGCCAAAGGAAAGTGCTCTATCCAGTATGATGAGGACATCGGCATCGGCGACCGCCTGCCGGAGCTCGGCAAAGGGGAAGGGGCGCCACAGGCGGAGCTTTATTAGCCCGATATCCTTGCCCTCACTCTTCATTTTGTCAACGGCGGTCATTGCCGTCTCGCTGAAGCTGCCCATGGTCAGCAGGAGCACCCGGCTGCCCTCACTGCGGTAGCGCTCTACCGGGGAGTAGTATCGCCCAAAGGCGTCCCCGAACTCCTTCCAGACCCGGAGGATTACCTCTCGGGACGCCCTCAGGTTTACCTCCTGCGCCCACTTCGCCTCGGAATAGACGATTGGTGGGCCAAAGTCCCCCATGGACACGGGCTTATTGGGGTCAAGGGGCAGGGGATAGCGGTTGGGGGGGAGGAAGCGATTAACCTCCTCCGCCTCGGGGTAGAACATCGGCTCAATCATGTGCGACAGGTGAAAGCCGTCCAGATGAACCATTACCGGGAGGAGGACATCCCTGTCCTCGGCAATACGGAAGGCACAGATGACGTTGTCAATAACCTCCTGGCCATTCTCGGTAAAGAGCTGAATCCAGCCGGTATCACGCACCGCCATGACGTCGGAGTGGTCACCCCAGACGCTCAACGGCGCAGATAGAGCCCGGTTTGCCACCGTCATCACGATGGGCAGCCGCATGGATGAGGCAACATACAGCACCTCGTGCATCAGCTCCAGCCCCTGGCCGGCGGTAGCGGTGAAGGTTCTGGCGCCCACGGCGGCGGAGCCGAGGCAGGCGCTCATTGCCGAATGCTCCGACTCGACGGGGATAAACTCGGCATCCAGCTCGCCATTGGCGACCAGCTCTGCCAGGTGCTCAACGATATGGGTCTGCGGGGTGATGGGATAGGCGGCAACAACGTCAGCATTGGCTAGCTTGACGATATTACCAATGGCGACCGATACCTCTACTCCTGTCCTTGTTGCCATTACTCCTCCTCCTCAACCATGGTTATCACCCCCGTGGGGCATTCTTTGGAGCAGATGCCGCACCCCTTGCAATAGTACAAGTTAGCCTCAAAATTCCCCTCGGCATTCTGGCCAATGCATCCCTCGGGGCAGAAGATATAGCAGATGCCGCATTTTATGCACCGCTTGAAATCATAGGTTGGTCTTCGCGACCGCCAGTCGCCGGACCGGTACTGCCGGGCGCTCCCTGGCTCGGTAGCTATGCCACCGAGCTCTATATCCTTCCAGGTTAGTTCACCTTCTGACTTCGCCAATTGGCTTACTCCTTTACTATAGTCTCCTCGTAGGCTCGCTTCATGGCGTTGATGTTTCTTTCCGCCAGGCGACCGAAGCGGTCTTTCAGCGGCTCAATCAGGGATTCCACCTCCACCACGCCGGTAGCCCGGAGCAGGGCGCCGACCATGGTTGTGTTGGTGATGGGAACCCCCAGCAGCTCCCGGGCAATCCGGGTGGCATCAACCGTGGCTACTTTGGCATTGATACCGAACTCCTGCCGGATTTGCTCTGCCGTCTTCTTGGTGTTGACGACCACCACCCCCCCGGATTTGAGCCCGGAGGCAACGTTGGCAATACCGAGCAGCCCCGGGTCGAGCACCACCACCGCGTCGGGCTGGGTTATCTCCGCCCGCACCCGGATGGGCTCATCTTTGCCTATTCTGACAAAAGCCATGACCGGAGCCCCTCGCCTTTCCGGGCCAAAACTGGGAAAAGCCTGGGCATACTTGTCCTCACTTATCGCTGCCCGTGCCAGGAGTTCGGCGGAGGTAACAGCCCCCTGGCCACCGCGGCCATGCCATCTAATCTCAACGAGCTGGTTACTACTGCTCAACTGAAGCCTCCTATAACCACAAAAAGCGCCCCTGGAGCGACTCGAACGCTCGCACCCAGCTCCGGAGGCTGGTGCTCTATCCACCTGA
>CAZFCV010000159.1:0-2923 GCA_964517985.1 uncultured Dehalococcoidales bacterium
CAGAAGATGGCGGCGGCTGGTGTCCGCAACGTTGAAGGCTACAACAAAAAGAAACCGGGGGAGGAGCAGCTCCCCTACCTGGTGCTTATCATTGACGAGCTGGCTGACCTGATGATGACCGGCTTTGACGAGGTGGAGCACATCCTGTGCCGCCTAGCCCAGCTTTCCCGGGCGACCGGCATCCACCTGGTGGTGGCTACCCAGCGCCCCTCGGTGGATGTCATCACCGGCTTAATCAAGGCAAACTTCCCCACCCGCATCAGCTTTGCCGTCACCTCGCAGGTAGATTCACGCACCATCCTGGACATGGCGGGGGCGGAAAAGCTGCTGGGCAGGGGGGACATGCTCTACATGCCCACCGAAGCCGCCAAGCCGAAACGCCTCCAGGGGTGCTTCGTCTCCGACACCGAGACGGAGAGGCTGGTCTACTTCTGGAACAGCCAGAGGGAAGAGGAGCCAGCCCCGCTAAAGATTGAAGAGCTTATCACGCCCCTGACCGCCCGGAGGGAAGGCTACCCGGAAGACCCGCTCCTCGATGCCGCCCGACAGCTGGCACAGGAGCACAAGCACGTCTCAACCTCCTTCTTGCAGCGCCGCCTGCACATCGGCTACCCCCGCGCCGCCCGCCTCATGGAGCAGCTTGAGGAGGAACAGTCCAAAGAGGACAGTGTCTAGCTAGGGAATCAAAGAAGGCAAAGCAAGGACACTCACAGAATGGGCGTTGAATGGGTAATCCAATATTACTTTGTAGCATTCATTGATGTTCTGGGGCAGAGTAAGAAGCTGCTAAACCTTACTAAACTTCCTTTCACTCAGGACGAAAAAGAAGAAGCCGCTGCAATACTGCACGATACCGCCTATACTACTATGTCCTTAAGAAAGGCTTTCGACGGTTTCTTTAAAGCGCGAAATAAATCAACAGGAATTTATGATTCTTTACCTCCAGAAAAAAGAGCTAAAGCAGATAAACTACGTCGTGCTGAGGCAATAATAACAGGGCTTTCCGACGCAATCGTTATAGCAGTACCTCTCAGCAATGAGGACGACCACTGCTTGTCTATTAATAGCATTTATTCTGCAATGTATGGTATTTGCGGCATGTTCTTGGTCTCACTTGCTCAGCACACACCATTCAGGTGCGGTGCGGATGTAGGCTGGGGCGTGAAGCTCACTGAGAGTGAGGTCTACGGTGCAGCTTTGGTCAAAGCATATTCACTTGAAAATTATGTTGCCTCATATCCAAGAATTGTAATAGGTGACTCGTTACTTGAATACTTAAACGTTGTGCAACAGCTTACTTCTAATACTGATGAGGCAACACTCGCAAGAACATGGGCCGGTGATTGCAAGGCACTAATCACTCAGGATTATGATAAATTAAAGATACTAGATGTCATTGGGCAAGGTGCTAAGTCTATCTCTGGCGGTAAAGAGAAACCTCTAGTCGAAAAGGCTTATGAATTTGTAGTTCAATCGCACGATAGCTTCACACAATCAACCGGCATGAACCTTCGTGCACGTTACGGATTGCTTAGAAGCTACTTTGAATCCAGAATACATCTCTGGAATATTGCCCCAATTAACTCTTAGGATTCCCCCTCAGCCGCTTTAAGATGGCATCCATATAGACCCTCGCCAGGTTTTTGCCGTGCTGGGGTACCCGCTCCCGCTTTTTGCGGAGCTTCTTTTCCCGCCGCTCCTGCTTGGTCTCTTTATGTACGTCTTCCATGCCATTCTTCTTACAAGGGGGGCTTGGAACGAAGCCTCCCTTTATGATACCTCCCCCTTTCCTTTGAGGGAGCGGGGGGCACGGGGGGTGAGACGGCTATCTCCACGGTCTCAAAATCACGCCGCAGCTCGATGATGCGGTCACGGAGGAGCGCCGCCCGCTCAAACTCCAGATTGTGCGCCGCCTTCTTCATCTGCCCCTCCAGCTCCTTGATGAGGCGGGCGATGTCCTCCCTGGAGACGGGGGCAGCCTCGTAGCGGGTGCGTGTCTCCGCAACCGCCTTCACCCGCTGCGTGATGTCCTTGATTGCCTTCCTTATACCCTGCGGCGTGATGCCGTGCTCCCGGTTGTATTCCTCCTGAATCTGGCGGCGGCGCCGGGTCTCACTGATTGCCGCCGCCATGGAATTGGTGACGGTATCGGCATACATGATAACATGCCCATCCACATGGCGGGCGGCACGCCCCATGGTCTGAATCAGCGACCCCTCCGAGCGCAGGTAGCCCTCTTTATCGGCATCCAGTATGGCAACCAGGCTTACCTCGGGGAGGTCAAGCCCCTCACGGAGCAGGTTTATGCCGACAACGACGTCATAGACGCCGAGGCGGAGGTCGCGCAGTATCTCCACCCGCTCCAGGGTATCAATCTCGGAGTGGAGGTAATGGGTCTTTACCCCCGTCTCAATGAGGTAGTCCGCCAGCTCCTCCGCCATCCGCTTGGTCAGGGTGGTCACCAGGCAGCGCTGCCCGCTGTCCACCCGGGTCTTAATCTGGTGGAGGAGGTCATCAATCTGCCCTCCGGTCGGCTTGACCTCAACCGTCGGCTCCAGGAGACCGGTGGGGCGCACCAGCTGCTCCACCACCTGCTGGCTATGCTGGTGCTCATAGTCCGCCGGTGTCGCCGAGGTATAGATAACCTGATTGGTTCGCCCCTCAAACTCGGTGAAATTGAGGGGGCGGTTGTCCAGCGCCGAGGGCAGGCGAAAGCCATACTCGACCAGGGTTTCCTTACGGGAGCGGTCGCCGTGATACATGCCGCGCACCTGGGGCAGGGTCATGTGGGACTCGTCGATAATCATGAGGAAGTCTTTCGGAAAGTAGTCCAGTAACGTCCAGGGAGGACTGCCCGGCGCCCGTTCGGACAGGTGTCGGGAGTAATTCTCCACCCCGGTGCAGTAACCGGCTTCGCGCAGCA
>CAZFCV010000160.1:0-2912 GCA_964517985.1 uncultured Dehalococcoidales bacterium
TCAAGGCGGCGCCAAAATAAATTTTCTTCTCTTTCTCCCTTTAAGCTGCCACATAACCCCCCTTGACAGGGATAGCCGGAGGTGCTAGGTTGAGTACAATTAGCACGCTTAAATGACCAGAGAGCAAGCTGCCATGAAATTGCGGTCTATAGCGACAGCCCTCACCATAGCCGTTCTCCTGCTGGCAAGCGGCTGCCCGGGCACTTCCCCCGAATCAACAATCCCCCCAGAAGTAACTAATGAGTTGAAAGAAAACCTGGGCTACGCCTTGGCACCATACTACCTGCCCGAGGGATTTGAGTTCCACACCCACGAGGTGTCCGGACCCCTTGAACTCACGGCTACGGTGGTTTACCGCAAATTAGACCACCATATCTTCGTAATGTACCCCACCCCGCTACCACCACCCTGGGGTAAGCAGAGCCCTTTATGGGAGCGTTTGGGGCTGGACTGGCAGCGCCCCGCAGATGCGGTCTCTATCGTTGAGGTGAACGGGGAGGAAGCCTACTCAATCCGCGGGTGGTGGTCCGCCGATACATTACGCTTGCTGGAAAAACTTGACCTAGAGCAGCTGCAGAGTCACACACCGGAGTGGGACTACGATTTCTCCCTGTCTCTCCACCTAGAGTATGAACTACCCGAGGGCAATAGGGTTCCTGTGATGCTACGCGCCCCGATTTTTCCTGCCGAGTGGATAACTGACAAAGAGATGGTCAAAATCGCCGAGTCACTGGGACAGGTGGACTGAACCAGCGCCGCTTTCTATTTACCCCAGGGTGACCAACCCCTCTTGACAAGGGATAGCCGGAGGTGCTAATTTAAGAGTAGTTAGCACTCTCAAGCATAGACTGCTAACAGGAGGGATAAGATGTTATCCCCAAGAACGACGACGATACTGAATTCAATAGTGGAGCAGTATATTTCCGGGCTGGTGCCGGTGCCCTCCCAGAACATCCCCACCCACTGCCACCTGGAGGTAAGCCCGGCTACCATCCGCAATGAGATGGCTTATCTAGAGGATATGGGTTATATCACCCGCCCCCATACCTCTGCCGGGGCAGTTCCAACGGATACGGGCTACCGCTGCTATGTAAAATCCCTGATTGACCTGGAGCTACCCATGGTTGAGCAACGGCTAATAACGCACCTATTCCATCAGGTGGAGAGGGAGGTGGAGGAGTGGCTCCGGCTGGCAGCCGCGGTTGTCGCCCGGATGACCCACAATGTGGCGGTGGTTACCCGCCCCCGGATGGCAGATTGCCGCTTCAAACATATGGAAATGGTCGCCCTGCAGGACACGCTGGCGCTGCTCATCCTCGTCCTTCATGGCGCCCGGGTAAAGCAGCAGCTAATAACCTTTGACCAGGCCATCACCCAGCCGGAACTGGGGGCGACCGCCGCCAGGCTGAATGATGTCTGCAGCGGCTTGACCCACTCCCAGATTCAGACTAAGACCCTCAGCCCGTCTGCCATCGAACAACAGGCAGCTGATTGCGTGCTGCGGCTAATGCAGGCTGAAGACGAGCCGCAGTATGAGGAGCCCTACCTTGACGGGCTGCACTTCATCATCAACCAGCCGGAATTTGCCCATAGCCAGCGGCTGGTGGAGCTGCTGCAGGTCGTTGAACACCGGGACCTGCTCCGGGTTGTCACCCCGCCCCACCTGGGCACCCGGGAGGTGATGGTGGTCATCGGCAGGGAGAACGAGGCGGAGGTCGTCCAGGACTGCAGCGTGGTTCTTAGCCAGTACGGGCTCCGTGACGAAGCGGTGGGCACCATCGGGGTGGTCGGTCCCACCAGAATGCCCTACGCCCGCACCATCCCCACCGTGGGCTACCTGTCCGCGGTGCTGAGCCGGCTGGTAGCCGAACTCTACGAACAGGAAGGCGAGGGGAGCCGATAGTGATGATACCGCACGGTGAAGAGGAGCAAACCGGCGAGGGCGAAGCGACGGTTGCCGAGCTGGAGGATGCCGAAACGCTGAGGCAGGCTCTGGCTGAGGAGACGGCGAAGGCGGAAGGGCACCTGGCGAGCTGGCAGAGAGCCCAGGCAGACTTCACCAACTACAAGCGGCGCGCCGAGCAGGAAAGGGAGGAGACCATCAGGTTCGCCAACACCAACCTCATGCTCAACCTTCTGCCTGTCCTTGATGACCTGGAGCGAGCCTTCGCCGCTATTCCGCCACGCCTCAACAGGCTGGAGTGGGTAGATGGTATCCGGCTCATTGAGCGCAAGCTACGGGCAAACCTGGAGGCACTGGGGCTATCCACGATAGTGGCTCTGGGCAAGCCGTTTGACCCCAACTTCCATGAAGCCGTGATGCAGGGCAGGGGGGAGGAGGGGATAGTTGTTGCCGAGATGCAAAAGGGCTACATGCTGAATGACAGGGTAATTCGGCCCACAAGGATAATAGTGGGTAATGGAGAAGAAGAGCAAGAACAAAAGGAGGATTAGACCATGGCAAAAGCTATCGGTATTGATTTAGGGACAACCTTTTCCTGCGTAGCCGTGATGGAGGCGGGGGAGCCCAAGGTTATCTCCAGTGCCGAGGGCGGTCGTACCGTTCCCTCGATTGTCGCCGTCAACAAAAGTGGCGAGCGCCTGGCAGGGCAGGTAGCCAGGCGCCAGGCGATTACCAACCCGGATAACACCATATTCAGTATCAAGCGGCTGATGGGGCGCAAGTTTGATGAGCCCACTGTGGAATACGACAAGAAGCTGCTACCGTTCAAGATAAGTAAAGCCGCCAACGGTGATGCCTGGGTCAAGATGGGCGACAAAGAGTACAGCCCGCCGGAGATTTCGGCAATGATTCTGCAAAAGCTGAGGACAGATGCCGAGGCATACCTCGGTGAGACGGTCAACGAGGCAGTAGGCACGGGGCCCGCCTACTTTAACGAGAGCCAGCGGCT
>CAZFCV010000161.1:0-2898 GCA_964517985.1 uncultured Dehalococcoidales bacterium
GCCCGATAACCGCCGAGGGGCAGATTGAGGGGGCAGCCATACAGGGGCTGGGGCAGACCCTGTATGAGGACTTCATAATGGAGAGCGGGCAAACCCGGAATCCTACCTTCCTGGACTACAAAATGCCCCTCGCCCCGGATGTCCCCGGTATAAGGCTGATAGATATCGTCACCGATGACCCCGATGGGCCCTTCGGGGCGAAGGAGGTCAGCGAGGGCAGTATCGTCAGCACCCCGCCGGCGGTGGTCAGCGCCCTCCATGATGCCACCGGGGTATGGTTTAAGGATCTCCCGGTAACCCCGGAGAAGGTGGTAAAGGCGTTAAAAGAAAAGGCGCCGGAGTGAGCTAGCGGAGCGGCGGGTGCCGCTTAACCTTCAATACCAGCAGGGCACCGGCAATAAAACAGGCAAAGCAAAAGATAAGCATGAACTGGTAGCCCAGCCCGGAGCCGATACTGTTGAAGAAATCAATCAGCGGCCCAATAAGGCGCGCCAGAGCCGCACCGCCCGCCAGGGCGATACTGGTCAGCCCGAGGTACCTTGCCTGTTCCCCCTTGGCGACCAGGTCCGTAGCCAGAGCCCAGCTGCTGCTCAGCAGGGCTCCGTTGGCAATGCCAAGAATAGCCCCACTCACCATTACCAGCCCGTAGTCCCGGGCAAAAAAGAGGAGGACTATACCCAGAGCGCCCAGGAGCCCGGAGGAGACTATAACCGGCTTGCGCCCCACCCTGTCCGACAGCCGCCCGGCAGGATAGACCACGATCAGCAGGCAAACGCCAACCACAATCAGAAGCTCGGCGGTTGCCGCCGCCGGGCTGGCGACGCCGACAAAATCCATAAGGTAGTACAGGGCAAATGTCTGCAGTATCACCCCCGGCATACCAATAATCCCGCGGGAAACCAGGAACCAGATAAAGTCGCGGTTTGCCGTAATGTCAATCCGGAAACTCCGGCGCAGGGCGGACAGCAGGGATAGCCCGGGCACGCCCGCCCCGGGGCGCTCCCTGACCGTGAGGACAGTGGCCAGCATTGCCCCCAGCAGGACAACCGCCAGCGCTGCCAGAGCCAGCCATAACCAGGAGGCGCCCTCCCCGGCAAAGTAGTGCCCCATGAAATAGGCAACCAGGCGCACCAGGACAAGACCACCCAGCAGTTCCAGCAGGCTCTTCACCCCGGAAGCCAGCCCCCTCCTTTCCAGCGGCACCAGGTCGGGAATAAAAGCCTGATAGGGACCCTGGGCGGTATTGCTGCCAATCTGGAGCAGGGCATAAAATACGAAGAGAGCCGCATAGCTACCCGCCAGCCCTATCCCGGGCAGAAACAGCAGAGCCAGCAAAGTGCCCAGCAGGATATAGGGTCGCCGCCGTCCCCAGCCAAACCCGGAGCGGTCGCTAATGGCGCCGATTACTGGCTGGGTGAGCATAGCCAGAATCAATCCGGTGAAGGTGAGCAGCCCCAGGTAGGTGTTCTTCTGCGCTTCAGGAACGAAGTCAAGGAGCCGGAGGGGGAGAATAATGCTGTGCAGGCTGCTCCACAGCGCCGTCAGGGCAAAACCGAGGATGGTAATCTTGATATAGCCAGAAGCGCCAAACCTCTTAGTCCCGCCGTTGCCAATGCTGGTTTGCTGGCTCATCTTACTTCAGTCAAGGATGCCACCGCCACGGGGATGAACTTCGCCCAAGCTCCAACCGGCGGCTGGCTGCTGAAATACTAGCATAATCCATGGTCTCTATCAATCTGGCGGTGGGCTGGATTCTTTCCCGAAAAGGGCTTACAATCTCTATAATAATGGAAGGGAAGCGTCATGGAGCAAGAGCCGAGAAGCAGTGAGGCACAAGCCGCCGGGGGCGCCCGGGGCATGGTAATCATCAACACCGGCGACGGGAAGGGCAAGACCACGGCTGCCCTGGGGCTGCTGCTCCGGGCATGGGGCTGGAACATGAAGGTGGTAATGCTCCAGTTTATGAAGAGCACCACCGCCAGCTATGGTGAGCACCGGGCAGCACGGCAGATGGGCATTGAAGTGGTGACGCTGGGGGCAGGCTTCACCTGGCAGACCAGGCGCGCCGACAAGGGCAGAGCCCTGGCTATCAAGTTGTGGCGCCAAGCCCGGGAGAAGCTCAGCTCAGGCACCTACCACATGGTGGTGCTGGACGAACTCAGCTATCCCCTCCGGTTTGGCTGGCTCCCGGTGGAAGAGGTGCTTGAAGCCCTGAAAGAGCGCCCGTCCCGGGTTCATGTCGTTATTACCGGGCGCGATATGCCCCCGGAGCTCATTGATTCCGCCGATATCGTGACCAGCATGGAGGAGGTAAAACACCCCTTCCCGGAGGGGGGCAAAGCCCAGCGGGGTATTGAATTCTAGCCTCCAGTCCTTGCTTGACACCCAACTCCAGCCTTGATTATAATCAGCCTGTAAAGGGGGCAAACGGTCGCTTGCCTCAAAGCAGTTTCCCATCCCGCGGGCTCGTAGCTCAGCGGCAGAGCGGTCGGCTCATAACCGATTGGTCGTAGGTTCGAATCCTGCCGAGCCCAGAAAGCTGCTGGCTCTGCTGACCGGTAGAGGAAAACCTCAAGACAGCGTGGTGCTCTCCGGAGAACACTGACCTAAAAATGCTTTGCTTTTTCTCTACTCACAATATACACTCTTACAGGTTAGGCAAAAAACGGGAGGTAAATAATGTTCACCAATGAAAAAGGCGAGCAGGTCCTTACCGGAATAACCAACGGCGGTCCCGTCTCTGTTTTTGTCAGGGACGGAAAGATTTTGCGTATGGAACCCCTGGAGTTCAGCGATGACGATGCCGGAGCCTGGACTATCACGGCACGGGGCAAAGAGTTTTCCCCCCCGGGAACAGCCCGGGTTTCCCCCTATGTTCTCGCTGACCGGTCAAGGACC
>CAZFCV010000162.1:0-2832 GCA_964517985.1 uncultured Dehalococcoidales bacterium
CTTTTCGTATGAGGAGGTAGCGTAAAACGGCCTTCTGCGTTCTTTGCTGTACTGCTACTACACGCTCTTTTGCCCCTTTCCCCATGACCTTTATTATGCCCCGGTCAAAGTCTATATCTTTTATTTGTATCTTAGCCAGCTCCGATAATCTAAGCCCTGTATCTAGGAATACGAGAATAATTGCTTTGTTGCGAATACCTAAGAAGGTATTATCATCACACAGATGTAGTAGGGATCGTAAGTCTTCAAGTCGAAACGGCTGTATCAAAGTCTTCGGTATACGCGGTGGCTTCATATTAGACATGGGGCTAACTGCTAATATGCCTTCGTCTACAAGCCAATTAAAGAAGCGCTTTATTGCCCGGAAATAATCATGGAAGGTATAGGGCTTGACACGATCCTTGAAGGTTAGGAGGTAGCTACGGATATGGTGTGCCGTTAAGTCTGAGGCATTTTCAATACCCGGCTCATTCCGGCAGAAGGCAATGAAAGGCTTTATGATCTCGGTATAGTTTTGGATCGTCTTGGGCGAAAAGCCCTCAACCTTACAGAAGATAAGGAAATGCTGGAATTGTTGTCTGATGTTGTCTTTTGATGTAAGCAGGTGCTCAAGGCTACGATTGACCCCATCGTGAGGACGTGATGTAGGCAGGTGCTCTAGCATGACATTCTTTAGCCCGGCACGGCCTTTTTGCTGTCATTTTAGCTTCACTTTCCCTTATTGGAGCGGGAGACGGGACTCGAACCCGCGACAACCTGCTTGGAAGGCAGGGACTCTACCAGCTGAGTTACTCCCGCCAGGGCATGTCTATTGTAACCCAAAAACCCCCTTTGGTCAAAAGGGCACCCCCTTTATCTCATTTGACAGGCACCGCTTGCGGCATGTAAAGTTACACCACGCCGTTTTCCCCTTCAGGGTCTTGGCTCCGGGCTGAGGCAACGTTAGGGCTGGCTAATCTACTCCTTTGATTGAAGATGAGGCACATTTGTTGCCCGTTTCCGGGCGGAGTGTGCCGGGCAGGAGGTTTGACCGTGAGTGTAAGAGAGAGGCTTTTGTCGTTAGTGGGCTCGGAGAACTTCTCGGACAGTCCGGAGGTTCTGGAGACCTACTCCCGGGACTTCAGTCTGGCTCCCCCGGGGGCGCCGGACTACGTTGTAAAGCCGGGAACGGCAGAGGAGGTGCAGGGGGTCATTACCCTTGCCAACGAGGAGCGGCTGTCGGTGGTGGCTACCAGTTCCCGGGCGCACTTCCACGGTGCTACCATCGCCCGGCAGGGCGGTATTGTCATGGACATGACCAGGATGGACCGGATTTTAGAGGTTGATGAGCTTAACCGAAGGGTAAGAATAGAAGCCGGGGTAACCTGGGAGCAGCTCACGGAGGAGCTGGGGAGGCGGGGCTTCCGGATGATAATGCCCCTGCTCCCCCACCCCCAGCGCTCGGTGGTTACCGATTACCTGGAGAGGGAGGTGCCGACCAATACCGTCTATGACTACGGCGAGCCCCTTCAGGCTATGGAGGTGGTCTGGCCCACCGGGGAGCTCTTCCGCACCGGCTCCGCCAGTGTCACCGGCTACCCCGATTCACCGTCAAAGGGGGCTAACCCCTCCGGGCCGGGCCTGGACTTCTACCGCTTTCTCCAGGGGGCGCAGGGGACGATGGGGGTGGTGACCTGGGCAAACCTGAAGATTGAATACCAACCCAGAGTGGATAGGGTCTTCCTTGCCCCCGTTCCCGACCTGGGCTATGCCCTTGAGTTCCTCTACCGCATTCTCCGCCTCCGCATAGGGCAGGAGTGCCTTCTCCTCAACAGCGTTAACCTGGCGGCAATAGCCGGTAAGGATATGCCCCGTGATTTTGCCGGCTTGCCGGCATCCCTGCCCCCCTGGACGCTTGTTCTGGTGCTCAGTGGCATGCAGCGGCGCCCGGAGGAGAGGCTCCAGTATGAGGAGGCAGAGCTGCGCCGGGTTATAAAGGACGAGTTCCCGGGGATTGCCCTTGCTGAAAGCCTCCCCGGATTTCCCGACGCGGGCAATCTCCTGCCCATGCTGCGCCAGCCCTGGCCCCCGGGGGTGACCTACTGGAAGAACCGCTACCGGGGGGCGTGCCAGAGCCTTTTCTTCATCACCAAGCCCGACCGGGCACCGGGGTTTATCCGCCGGGTGGCGGAGATAGCGGCCCGGCACGGCTACCCGGCGGGCGATGTCGGGGGCTACCTGCAGCCTATAGAGCACAACCGTGCCTGCCAGCTGGAGTTCGGCTTCTTCTATGACCCGACCAGCGACCCGGAGGTGGAGATGCTCCGCCGTCTCTACCGGGAGGCGGCAGAGGTTCTGCTTGATGAGGGGGCGCTCTTCACCCGGCCCTACGGGGAGCTGGCTAAGCTTGTCTACGAGAGGGCGGCTGGCTATACCGTGGTGCTGAAGAGGGTGAAGGCTATCTTTGACCCCAACAATATTATGAACCCCGGGAATCTGTGCTTCCAAGGAGGAGAGGATGCCTGAAGAGAAGGTGAGCCTGGATGTAACGCAGCTGGATAACTTCATCTTTGACATGAGCCGCTGCATCAAGTGCAAGGGGTGCACCTGGGTGGACCATATATACATGCCGGGGATCAGGTTCAGCACAAAATGCCCCAGCGCCACGAGGTACCTCTTTGATTCCTACGGTGCCTATGGCCGAATGAGAATCGGGGTAGCCATGGCGGAGGGGAGGCTGGGCGACTCCGGCACGCTCCGGGAGGTCCTCTATGCCTGTAGCCTCTGCGGTGCCTGCGATGTCGGCTGCAAGCGGAACCTTGACCTGGAGGTAGAGCTTACCCTTGAGGCGCT
>CAZFCV010000163.1:0-2812 GCA_964517985.1 uncultured Dehalococcoidales bacterium
ACTCACCGTCAAATCTGCTGAATTTTAGACTATCGACTACTTCCCCAGGTGGTGCATATTCAATCCATCGGCGGCTCTCTTCAATTGATGGGTGGACAAAACGCGATAATTCACTATATAAGTCTTTCAACACCTGCTTCTTCTCAAACCCCCTGAGCCGATCAAAAAGATTACCTCCAATAAAACCTCCTATGTCTCCCAGTGCCTTGTAGACTTCAAGCTTGGACAATAAAGATGCATCAATATGGTTAAGGTCTATGTAGCAAGCCTGGGCAACACCATCAAGCATAAATCTTAACTCTCGGAACACAGATTGATAAGAGCCGCAAGCCAAACAGACCTTAATCCAGTTAAATATTCTAAACGCCTCAACCAGTCTAATTGCGACCAGTAATTCGTTTCTCCTTGAGAAGACTTTTTCATCTATTCTTCTGATATGAGATCTTATATCATCAAGTATTTTGTCAATTTCGTTCAAAGCTACTGGAGCATCGTTCTCCGTTTGCTCTACAATATGACTATAATTAGATAAGATGTCGCTAGGCTTTTTCACGTTCACTCTTTCCCTAAATACTAGCACTTTTGTCAAGGCGTCGCCAGCCTATCCACATCTTTGTACCCTTGCTGGTGGCAGCTTGTCAAAATCAGCGGCAGCAGCCTCTTGGAGCCCCGGAGCTACATGAGAATAGGTGTCCAGCGTCACCTGTATGCTGGCATGTCCAAGTCTCTCTTGGACGATTCAACGGGATGGCAAATTTTGGGACGGCATAATCGGCAATGTACCCACCACCCCTCACAGTACTCCTGATTCCTGGTCATACGTCCGCTTTTTCCAGCGGATGCCGGCGCCAATTATACGCCGCGAACCGGCATGGAGGCTGGAGAGAAAGAGGAAGGAGAAGCCGATGGGGTGCAGTATGGTGGGGATGAGCCCCCCTTTAAAGTGATTATCCACCAGCCAGCGCATGACCAGAATCAGGGCTACCTGGGCGATAATGATGGCTCGCCAGTCGCTGGGGGCGGAGACGGCAAACAGTTCGTTCCACAGGGAGTAGAAGGGAGCCAGAAAGAAGGCATAGCCAGCCAGAATCATCCCGACCAGTGCCGCCGGGGATAGCGCTGCCACGGAGTATATCCACTTGATAAACCCCTCCCACATCGCCCCCAGATCGTGGTACATGTGACAGGAGACCACCGGTGACAGGTTGACCGCCATGTGCTTGCCGCCACTCCGGTTCACCTCAACCCCCAGCCAGACATCCTCCAGTATCCGGGACTTTACCGCCTCATGCCCGCCAAACCTCCAGTATCCCTCTCTGGGAAAGAGGAGGAACTGGCCAATAGCCAGCGATGGCTTGGCTTCTTTTGAGCGCTGGAGCCACCACAGCGGTAGCCAGCTCAGGATAATGAAGTATAGCACCGGGATGGCAATCTTCTGCAGCAGGGAGCTGGCGAGCTGACGGGGGAAGCCGGAGAGGAGGGTGGTTTTGAGTTCCAGTGCCAGGGCGAGCACGCTGCGTAGCATGTCGGGGGTGTGTATGGTATCGGCGTCAACAAAGAGCAGCCAGGAGCCGCGGGCTTTCTTCGCCAGCTGGTGGCAGGCGAAGGGTTTCCCCGCCCAGCCTTCGGGGAGGGGTTCCCCCCGGAGCAGCTGGATGCGCCTGTCCCCGGCGGCGATACGTTCCACAATGCGGGCGGTGCGGTCGGAGGAGTTATCATCCAGCACCAGTATCTCAAGGTTGGCGTAGTCCTGTTTCTGTAGGGACTCCAGGCAGGTCTCTATGTTTGCCTCTTCGTCTCTTGCCGGGATGAGGACGGAGACAAGGGGCGCTGGCTCGGGCACCTTGCTATCGCTGGACGGTGTCTTCAGGGCTCTCAGGTTAAGGATGAGGTTGAAGATAAAGGCGACCAGTCCGGCGACGATTATCATCTGATATAGCATATCTTGTAACCTGCGGCTATCAGGTCTCCCGCCTTCGTGATTGCAGCCAGCTGATGGGTTTTACCTTGAAGCGGGGCATGGTCTGCAGCTCGCTAAAGTGCTTTATGACAAATACGGTGAGCACGGAGAACATGAATAATGATTGCCAGGGGCTGCCCGCGGTAGCCGCGATATAGGCTAGTGAGCCGGCGGTGCCGAGCACCACCGTCCAGGCATCAATCTCTACGAAAATAAAGGCTAACAGAAGAAAGGCGGCAAAGGTAGCCACCATCTCGTGCTGGGGCAGGGCAAACAGGACACCAAAGGCAACCCCGATTGACTTCCCGCCTCTCTGCCGGAGTATCGGGGAGAAGGCGCTTCCCAGTATGGCGCTCAGCCCCACCACCATGACCACCGCCTCGGGAAGCCCGAAGATGGAATATGCCATGAGGACGAAGGGGACACCCTTGGCGACGTCCAGGGATGCGGCAAGGCAGCCTGCCTTGCGCCCCCCCGCCCGGAAGACATTGGTCGCCCCGGGATTGCCGTCTCCGTAGTCTCTTATCTCTTTGCCCAGCAGCCACCGCCCGACCCACACCGAAAAGGGACAAGCACCCAGCCAGAAGGCGGACACGGCTAATAATACAGGATAAAGAAACTCCACTATACTGTGCCGGTATTCCTAACTTGTTAAGGATACCTAGAGATATTAGGTATAAGATAAACCATAATCCCGCGTTAGTCAAGACCCTGCTGGAGCATGAGGCAGGCTTGCTCGCGGCGGCAATGGGTGCTAGAATTTTAACGCCCCCGATTATCCGTTTGGGCTTAATCAGAAGATGGATATGAATGACAGTTTGGGGCGGTGTCATGGTAGAGCAGGTCCTGAGA
>CAZFCV010000164.1:0-2782 GCA_964517985.1 uncultured Dehalococcoidales bacterium
TGAGGATGCTGAGCAAGGGGAGCGGGTTGCCAGTGGCAACGGCAATGGTAATACCCCCGTCGGCAGCACCCCCGATTGACACCAGCCCCAGGCCGGGAACCTCACGGAGATGGGCTTGCAGCTTGGCTATCTGGGCAAAGTCGGCGGGAGCGGTTATCTCCAGTTCCACCCGCCCGTGATAGAGCTCAGCCTCGCCCTCGGGGGTAACCACGGTCTCCACCCCGGTCATGGGGGCTGCCGCCGCCGCCTCTTCTGGGGTAGCAATAATGGATGGTATCGCTGCCTCAATCTGATGTTCCAACCCGGCACTGTCCCCCTCGGCAGCACCAGCAATAACCTGCTCCAGCTTCTGTTTTGCCTCCGCAATAACAGCCGCTGATTCCTGAAGCCCCTTCCTTACCCTAGCCTCGGCTTCGGTAATAATCTGCTCCGCTCTTTGCTTTGCCTCCGCAACGAGCCGGGCGGCTTCCTGTTCCGACCTTTCGCTGGCTTCAGCGGTAGCTCTGGCTAGCTCTTCCTCCCGCTCCTTTTTCACCCCCTCCATCGCCTCGCTGACGAGCCGCTCCGACTGCCGCCGGGCTTCAGCGATAATCTCCACAGACTCTTCCTCCGCCTCCCTCCTGCCCCTCTCCCCAGCCTCCATGACAAGCTGCTCCGCCTCTTCCTGTGCCTTCTCTCTAGCCGCTGTGGCATCCTGCTCCGCCGCCTGCTGCAGCTCGGCAGCCGCCCTGGCTAGCTCCCCGGCTTCCTTCTTGGCTCTCTCCGTCAGCCCTCTGGCTATTTTCTCGGCTTCCTTCTTGGAGCCGGCAATTATGCTTCCTGCCTCCTGCTCGGCTTCCTGCTTCGCTTTAGCCACAATCCCGGCGGCTTCCTCATTAGCCCGGGCAATGACGCCCTCTATCTCCTGCTTTGTCTTCTCCTTAGCCTCCCTGGCTACCCTTGCTTCTGCCTCACTGATAACCTGCTGCGCCTCCTGCCGGGCTTGGGCAACAATTGCCTCCGATTCCGCCCCGGCTTTTTTCCTGGCTTCCTCTCCCAGCTCGGCGGCTAACTGCTCCGCCGCCTGCTGTGCCTCCTGCCGAGCCTGGGCGATAATTCTCGCCGATTCCGCCTCTAGCTCCCTGCCTGCCCTTCTTTTCGCTTCCTCAGCAATCTGCCCGGCTTCCTCATTAGCCTTATTGATAATAACCGTGGACTCCTGGTAGGCTTTGGTGATAATGCTGGCAGATTCCTGCCCCGCCTCCTTTTTCAGCCTCTCCCTCTCTTTATCAATAACGCGGGCAATCCTCTCCTTATACTCATCAACAATCTTCGCTGTCTCGTCAGCCTCCTGCTTGGCTATATCTTGCGCCTCTTCCATCTAACCCACCCCCTCTATCAAGAAGATTGAGAACATCTTCCTGCTTGAACCTGAGATTGTTGCGGAGCCCAATGGAATACGACCTGAGCAGCCCCGTCTTTTCCCAGCGCCGGACAGTGCTGGTATGGACACCGAGGAAACGAGCCACCTCCTGTACCGATAGCAGTCTCGCCGGCAGTTTGTTTTCCACGTATTCCTCTTCCTTTCCTATCTTCTCGTTACTACTTATATTCACCATTATCCTTCTGCCCTTATGATAACCTCTGGACACCTTTCAGTATGCGCCAGCTCCTTCTCAAAAACAATCACCCAAACGGACGATTTGGAGGCAGGTAATGCAGATAATGCTGTAGCATTCAGGCACGCAAACGGGGAATAAACAGGGTGGTCTATTTCCGGGGCAATAAAAATGGAGGGCACTTCTTCAGTGCCCTCCACTGGTTAACCCTTCGCTTCAAACCCGGCTCACTCCCGGTAATAACTACCGAATGTGGCCCCTCTCTTGGCGAGTTCGGCCCTACATTTAATATCACGAGCCGAGTTTAAGCCTTCGCCTGCCCCACCTTACGGCAGGGCATCAACTGTCAACCTGCCATACTCCGTATATCTTATGAAGCCTCACTACGCACCTCCCGAAACAACATTCGCCCGGTGCCAGGTGACTTCCCTAGTACCATAATTTAAGCACCATCGGGTTCAATTGTCAAGGCCTTTTACCGGCAGAGCTGCTACTGGAAACCGTGAAATCTATCCCGGAGGAAAAGAAATTTTTACCGGCATCCCGTCCCGGGCACCGGGAAATATTGACAAAGGTGCCCGTAAGCAATTAAATTAGTCCCAGAATGCGACTTAAAGCGAAGCATGTCATGAAATTCCTGGAGAGAAGAAGGCAGGAGAAGCTCTACAAGCAGTGGACGGAGTATGCCGAGCTTCCCGCAGAAGCTATTCCGCCACTGGCACTGGAGATACCCGACGAGGTGCGGGAATGGGGAGTAGCGGAGGAGAGCGGCTTTTACCGTTTCCGGGACAGTATTGTGGATATGGTGAAGAAGCTCCTGAGGGTGGACTGACCCCACCGTGGATGGCAGCGAACAGGTGCGTATTGTGAAACTAGTCTCAATTGTGGGTATGGCTGGTGCCGGCAAATCGGAGGTGGCGAGGGCATTTGAAGGGGCAGGCTTTACCAGTATAAGATTTGGGGATATTACCGACCAGGAAATAGCCAGGAGGGGGCTGGAGCCCGGCGAGGAAAGCGAGCGCTACGTAAGAGGGCTCCTCAGGCAGGAGCACGGCATGGCGGCTTACGCCACGCTGAACCTGCCCCGGATTGAGTCAGCACTGAAATATTCCAGCGTGGTGATTGATGGGCTCTATTCCTGGGAGGAGTACACCTACCTCAAAGACCGCTTCGCTGAGGCGCTG
>CAZFCV010000165.1:0-2759 GCA_964517985.1 uncultured Dehalococcoidales bacterium
GTTTAAGTCAACGAAAGTCGCTAAAGAACAGGTCATCATAAGCGTTAGCGGGTTGCCCTTTACTCACCGCATTCTGAGCTTGCCCCGGATAAAGCCTGAGCTTCTGGAGGAAGCTATAGAGCTGGCGGCAAGGAGAGAGATACCGCTGCCCCTGGAGGACCTGTACCTTTCCTGGCAGGCCGTCGGCGGCAGAGGCGATGAACAGGACTTCTTCGTTCTGGGTGTACCCCGGAAACTCATCGATGCCATCATACAGACGATGACGCAGGCTGGGATAACATCCTATCTCATAGACCTGAAGCAACTGGCTCTGGCCAGAGCCGCCAACCGCAAGGACGCCCTCATAGTTTCCCTGGAACCCGATTGTTTGGATATCGTCTTGATGGCTGATGGCATTCCGGCTGTTATGCACACCATAACCCCGAAGGGAGAGGGGGCCAGCATAGAGGATAACATCCAGAGGCTGAAGCATGAGCTGTCGCGAACGGTGGGGTTCTATAACAGCAGCCATTCTGACAATCCCCTTAATCCGGCCACACCTTTGCTGCTGACCGGCGAGCTGGTAGCTGATGCCGCTACCAGGGAGCTTATCCAGGCCCAGACTGAACATTCGATAGAGCTGTTGACCCCGGCACTGCAATTCTCCCCTCGGCTGCCTCTGGCTTTATATGCCGCCAATATGGGGCTTGCCCTGAAGAAAGTGTCCCAGAAGAAGGCCGCCGATTACTGTGATATTAATCTTGACATAATGTCAACATCCGATAGAGATAAGACTAAAACCCAGGCGCCGCCGCTGCGGGAGAGATTCCGTACTGTGGCACTGGTAGTCGCTATCAGCCTGGCCGCTTTCCTGTACCAGACGAACAGTCGTGCCAGCGCTGAAAGCCTGCCGTTGATAACTCAACTGAACAGGGTTACTGAGGAGCTGCACCAGGCGCGCCTCGCCGGTGACGAGGCCAGGCAGACTGAAGACACCATAAGTGAAATAGCGGCTGAGGCGGACAGCCTGGAACAAGAGCATCAGCAGATACTCGGTGACGGGAAGGGTTTTGCCAATTACCTCAGATTAGTTACCGATGCTCTGCCGCCTGAAGCCTATTTTACGTCCATAAAGATGGATGCCGACCAGTTCACCGTGGAGGGTGAGGCTCGGCGCACATCCGTGGTGGTTCGCTATTCAACGGCTCTGGAGCGACTACAGACTATCCCTGAGGTTCGCATCGCCGAGGTTGATAGAAGTAGCCTTGCTGAAGCTGAAGATACAGACGTATCCTTCACCGTTATCGCCAGCAGGTAGGAGTAAGATATGAGTGGGTTGTTTTTTATATTAGGGCTTGTTATCGGCAGCTTCCTTAATGTCTTGATTGACCGGCTGCCGAGGAAGGAGTCGATAATACGGCCTCCTTCTCACTGTGATGCCTGCCGGCGCAGGCTCAAGCCCCTGGACCTGATTCCCATAGCCAGCTACCTGCATTTACGGGGCAGGTGTCGCTACTGTGGGGCATCAGTTCCGCGCAGAGTGCCGGTGGTGGAGGGGGTTACCGGGCTTGCTTTCCTGCTTTTGTGGAATCACTACGGCCTGTCCATAGAGCTGCCTCTGGCGCTACTTTTCGCCTGCCTTTTTATAGTTATTGTGGTCATAGACATAGAGCATCATTTGGTTTTAAACCGTGTAGTTTTCCCCGCCATCGCCGTTGCTTTGGTGGCCGCCGCTTTGCTGCCGGGTTACGAGGTTGTTCCGGCGGCCATAGGGGGCGCCGTTGGATTTGGGATGCTGATGCCGCTGGCATATTTCTTCCCCGGCGCTATGGGGATGGGCGATGTTAAGCTCGCCGCCCTTATCGGGATGCTGGTTGGATTCCCGCAGGTGTTTGTTGCCGTCCTGGCTGGTTTCGTTATAGGGGGAATCGTCGCCGGTATACTGCTGGCGGCCAAGCGCAAGCGGCGAAAGGACCCGCTGCCTCTGGCCCCCTTCCTGACCGCCGGGTTGATAGCGACCGTGCTCTATGGTGAAAAAATGATGATACTAATTTTGGGGAGGTAATGATATGCACATCGATGAACTGCTTCGCATGACAGTAGATAAGGATGCCTCAGACCTGCACCTCAAGGCTGGAGGGGTCCCTGTTCTGCGTATTAATGGAGAGCTCGTCCCCCAGGAGATGATGCCCGCAATGACCTCAGAGGACATGAAACAGGTGCTTGAGGAAGTAACTACGGATGAGCAGAGAGGCTCCTTTGCCGCCGAGATGGAGCTGGATTTTGCCTACCAGGTTAACAGCATCGGCCGGTTTCGCGTTAACGCATATCTGCAAGGAGGCGTAGTCAGCCTCGCTTGCCGGCCGGTTCGAACACAGGTTCCCACCATAGAGCAGCTGGGGCTGCCGGAGGTGTGCCGGAATCTGGTGGTTAAACGCAGTGGTCTGATTGTGGTCACCGGGCCAACAGGGTGCGGTAAATCGACCAGCCTTGCCTCTATGATGGACTATCTGAACCATAGGGAAAAGCGGAAGGTTGTCACCATCGAGGACCCCATAGAATTTGTGCATCAGGATAATATGTGCGTTTTTTCCCAGCGTGAGCTGGGTACAGATACCAAATCCTTCGCTAATGCCCTGAAGTATTGCCTTCGCCAGGACCCCGATGTCATTCTGGTGGGAGAGATGAGGGACCTGGAGACGATGGCTGCCGCTTTAACGGCTGCCGAAACGGGACACCTGGTCCTCACCACCCTCCATACCCCCAGCGCTCCGCAGGCA
>CAZFCV010000166.1:0-2726 GCA_964517985.1 uncultured Dehalococcoidales bacterium
CTCCTTGTGAGTAACTGCCTTGTCCTCGATTTCCGGCTGTGCAATAGGAATGAATTCGCCCTCCACCAATCTCACTTTGGGGGATGGCTCGCCGCAAAGGACACATACCAGCTTGCCCTCAATGATGTGATAGCCTGCTGAATGTTTGCATTCCATTTTGTCCTCCTTTTAAGCAGCAAACGTGATTGCACCGCTGGCGACCAGGGTGCCGTCCGGCATTACCAGGATCAGGTACCAGGTATCCGTGCCTGACTCCGTGATATTCAGGTCAATATCGCCGTCTGATTCCGAGGTCATCAGAAACACCTTTTCCGCCACCAACTCAATCGCCAGCCCGTCAGTCCCGATTGCCACACCTCCATCAGGGGCAGTAACCGCCACGCTATCCCCGTTGGCATCGTCGGACAGATATGCCAGGATGCTGCCACGAGCCGCAAGGTCATTCCCCGCTGCATCTTTCAGCTGTATGGCAACATTGATGACATTCGAGCTTTCGGAGCCTACGGTGATGGTGGGCGTCCCGATGGGAGAATTGGCACCGTGCCTGCTTCGGGAACCTTCTATTTTGGGCATATCCTTACCTCCTGATAAGTTGAGGGGCGGTTAATCACCGCCCCTCTTATTCGCCTATATACCGGTCACCTTGCAGAAAGCCGGGATGCGGTAATGAACCATCGCGCAGCGCATATCGCAGCGGATGGCCTGCTTGCCCTTGATGAAGTAATCATCATGAGCATCGGTTACCTTGAACTGGATACCGCGCCTCAGGTAGAGATTGGTGAATCCGGCAAAATCGCCGACGATGGCGGTATTCTCGACCACCGCGGTGCTCTTGCAGACCGGGACGCCCCATATCTCGTCGGGCCCCCGCTCGGAGGGGTTACCGAAGATGTAAATGCCGTCCGCTGTCCTGAGCAGCCGGACACCCTGCCAGTCGGTCGGGTGAATGAAGACCACTGTCGGCTCGGTGAAACCTACTGTTCGCACCAGGTCCAGACCCTTGTAGATGGCATCCGGCACCGGATCGCTTCCTTTAGCCTGCTCCTGCAGCGAGGCGAGGTTCAGCGTGCCCAGCAGGTTGGGAGTGGAGCCGTCGCCGTTGAGTATCTGGGAGTCCAGCCGTGCCTTGAGCATGTAGGTCAGCCGGCTGTCCAGCAGACCCTGGATGCTGGCGACGTCCTCCAGCTGCTCATCGGTTACCGGCAGCCAGACGCCGATCTTCTCCACCTCGTCGGAGGTCTCCGTGTATACCAGGGCAGCCTCGCCGTAGGTTCCACCGGCCGCTGCCTCGGCGGCGTTGTTGGTGAAGGTGGTCTCCTTCATGTATTTGATGGTGTCCCGGTCGGTGGGGAGCTGCGGGATATAGTCGACCACGGTGATAGCCCTGGCCGGGTAGAGTTCTACCCGAGGGATACGGGTAGCTTCCGGGTCCCAGCCAGCTGAAGTCTGGAACAGGGTCTTGGTTTCGACGTCGGCCAATGCCGTCACGCCCTTCTGCTTGTACGCCTTTGACTCGACGAAGAGCTGCCCGATGCTCTTATGCTCCGGCTCCTTGTCGCCCTTCCCGGGGAAAGTCAGCTTATCGGCCGGCTTGTTGAACTCCTCGTCCAGTGCCTGCCCGTGTTTCAGGGCATTCTCCGCCTCCGCCAGCTCCCGGTAATCGGCGTTGAGGTCAGCCAGCTCGGTGGTGATAGCCCGCAGATTCTCCAGCTTGGCTGTGGTGTCGCCATCACCCAGCACGGTTACTTTGCTATAGTCCCGGTCGGGCCCAGCCTGTTCGCTGATCTGCCCGATGATCTTGGACTTCTCCGCTATTTTCTCGCGGAGCTGCTTGATTGTCAGGTCGGTTTTCACTGTAATGCTACCTCCAATAATTTCGTTTGGGCTTCCGATAGTGTGGCTTCAAAGTCAAGCAATATCTCTGCTTCCTTATCCACCGGCTCGGTGCTGACCAGCAGGGCTTTCAAGTCGGATGTCGTCTCGACTAAGGACTCATGGATAGCCTTGATCCTTTCCCTGTTGGCTTCCGAGAGGTCCCGCCCCTCGTTCCGCCGCAAGTCAGCAAGCGACTTGGTGCGGGCGACCAGGTCGTTGACGGCAGCAAGCACCGCCTCCGCCTGGTCAGCATAGGGTGTGCCTCCATCAGCACCGTTATCTGCTTTTATGTCCAGGGTAGCCGTTTCCTTTCCGGCTCCCTTCAGGACCGGGGAAATCTCAAACGGCTCCACCTTTCTCAGCAATCGGACTTCCTCCCCGTCCTGTTCGCCTTGCTCGGACTCAATCACCTTAAAGCCATAGCTCCATTCCTGGAGCTCGCCGCTGAATTTGACCGCCTCGTAATGCTCCCGGCCCGTTTCCGTATTGAGGTTGAACTCGCCCTCCGCGATAACCTCATCACCCGCCTCATGGATTACCGCCTTGCCTACCGGGAGCTCGCCCATCCAGCTGCCATGCTGGTAAGCCGATATGAGCACCGTCTTGCCATCCGGGAAGGCGCCGGGCAGCGTAACATCCTTGTCAAGGTCAACGACGTTCAGCCTGGCAATGCGGGCGATAAACGTCCCCTCCTTATCCGCCTTGAGTTCCAGCTGTACTGATTTGCGTTCTATATCCATGTCTTAACCTCCCAGATTCCGGGTAATAAAAAAGCCCGCCGAAAGCGGGCTGTAATTTCTTCTCAGGGCAAGGGTCTATAATCCCTTTGTTATTATCTTAGGCGGTCCGGC
>CAZFCV010000167.1:0-2055 GCA_964517985.1 uncultured Dehalococcoidales bacterium
CTCTTTGCCCTTGCCCTTTTCGTCAATAAGGTAGACATTGGAATATACCAGGGCGAGGTCAGGGTCACTTTCCAGCAGGGCTACCTGTTTCTCCAGCTTTTCGGGAAGCCAGATATCATCGCAGTCAAGCAGGGCGATATACTTACCTTGTGCCTTGCTAATGGCAGCGTTGCGCGCCGCTCCCAGTGGCAGGAACTCCTCGCTGCGGAAGTAGCTCAGTGGCTCCCCGTAGCTCCGGGCAATCTCGCCACTCCCGTCGCCTGATTTGTTATCCCAGAATACTATCTCGTAGTCAGGGAAGGTCTGCCGGCGGACGCTGTCCAGAGCCTCCGGCAGGTATTCAGCCCCGTTGTGGCAGTTTATAATGACGCTAACCAGTGGCATTATGGCACTCCCGGTGGGACCGGCTTTCAGCTGTGCTTGAGTCCCCAGTCATACGGTATCTCCTTGCTGAATGGTTCCAGCCGTGAAATCTCATCCGGGGAATAGGGGATGGTGGCGCAGTTCGCCACGATTGCCGGTTTTACCCCCGTTCCCTTGAAACCGTTGTAGATTCCGGGAGGGATTTTCACCAGGAAATAATTATCCTCCCCGGTAAATATCTCCTGGATTTCCCCTCTGCTTGGCGAGTCAGCCCGGGGGTCGTATAGAACGAGCTTTATCGTGCCGGAGACGACGGCATAGTTCAGGGTCATCTCGCGGTGTATATGCCAGCCCTTTACCACCCCGGGATAGACCACGGAGAAGTATATCTCGCCGAACCGTTCAAAGTGGGGGGCGTCTGCTCTGAGCATGTGCATTACCTTGCCCCGCTCGTCAGGGATTTGCTTTAAGGGGATTATCTCCACGCCGCTAATCATATTACCTCCGCCAGCTGCTCACTGAAGAATTCCTGGTACCAGGCAATCGTTTCCCCGAGACCCTGCTCCAGACTGTATCCGGGTTTCCAGCCCAGCACCCTGCGCGCCTTGGCGGCGGACAGGTACTGGTGCCTTATTTCGTTTTTTGCCTCGTCTAGGATTACCGGAGCCAGGTCCTCCCTGCCCATGAGCCTCAGGATTTGGTTGGTCAGCTCCAGGACGGTGAGCTGTATCTCGTTGCTGAAGTTAAACGACTGCCCGTGAATGGGCAGCTCGGCCATCCTTTCGGCAAGGAGAATATATGCCTCAACGGCATCCAGGATGTAGATGTAGTCCCGGATAAGGCTGCCGTCGCTCCTGATTACCGGCTTTTCGTTGCGGAGCACCGCGCGAATCGTTCCCGGGATGATGCGGTTGAAGTTTAAATCACCCCCGCCGTAGAAGTTGCCGCACCGGGTGATACAGACGGGGAACCGGTAGGTACGGTGGTAGGCGGCGGCAATTAAATCGGCACAGCTCTTGGAAACATCGTAGGGGTGAGAGCCCTGGAGCGGTGCCTCTTCGGTGTAGGGCAGGACCTCGTGTTCACCATATGCCTTATCGCTGGAAGCGACAATGACCCTCTCTACCATCGCATTCCGGCGGCAGGCTTCAAGCATGTTCCAGGTACCCCTGATGTTGGTGTCAAAGGTTGACACCGGGTTCCGGTTGGCAATGGTGACTATGGTCTGGGCGGCGACATGAAAGACGGTGTCTATCTCATACTCATTGATAATCCTCTCCACCAGAAAGTAGTCCTCCACCTCGCCGCGCACGCTGACAATCCGCCTGTCCAGCCCCAGCCGGTGGAAATTGGCTCTGGGAACATTGTCCCTTACCAGTCCGGTGACGTTTGCCCCGCGCTCTACCAGTGCCCTGGTCAGCCAGGAGCCGAGAAGCCCGGTGCAACCGGTGACCAGCACATTCTTCCCCTGCCATGCATTCATAGTACTACCATGCCTTCCAGAATGCCTGATTGCTCTGCCATAGCCGGTTCAGGTATTCTACATCGCGGTATGTATCCATACATGCCCACAGACCGTCGTGGACATAGACCATCAACTCCGCCTCGGCAGCCAGCCTTTCCAGGGGGCCCCTTTCCAGGTCGCAGCTATCGTCGGTGCTTAGATAGTCAAAAAACCGCCTGCTGAAGACG
>CAZFCV010000167.1:2065-2720 GCA_964517985.1 uncultured Dehalococcoidales bacterium
AATCAGCCCGGCGGAGGTTTGCGGCTTTTCCGAGAATACCAGGGCTCTGTTTCCGTCAAGCAGTAGCTCGCCGAAAAGGGAGGGGGGCCTGACCCCGGTCACCGTGCCTATCTTCCCGTGCTGGTTATGGAACTCAAGGAGCTTCTTTATATCAATGTTGCCGACACCATCCCCGTAGGTAACCATAAACGTATCTTCGGTGATATATTTCTCTACGCCCTTCAGGCGGGCGCCCTTCAGTGTCTTATCGCCGGTATCCACCAGGGTGATGCTCCAGTCATTCTCGTCCGGGGTATTGTGCAGGGCTATCGCCTTCTCCCCGCCCAGTCTTAGGGTAAAGTCGCTGTTTATAAGCTCGTAGTTCAGGAAGTAGTTCTTGATTATCTCCCCCTTATACCCCAGACAGAGGACAAATTCCCTGAAGCCGTGGTGGGAGTATATCTTCATGATGTGCCACAGAATTGGCTTGCCGCCTATCTCCACCATGGGCTTGGGCTTGTACTCCGTCTCCTCCCTGAGCCTGGTGCCCATGCCACCGCAGAGGATTACCACCTTCGTTTTCATTTCACGTCACTCCTTGGCGTAGATGGTGGTGAGAAATTCCATAACGCCCTCTATTACCCGGGCGACATCATCATCGCTCAGCCGGCAGTGC
>CAZFCV010000168.1:0-2702 GCA_964517985.1 uncultured Dehalococcoidales bacterium
GGAGGATAAAACGGGTTCCCGGAAGACCGGAGATTTTTCCGGGCGCTTAAAGGAGTAGGTTGTTGAATCTGGGACTACTGGCACCAGAGCTAAGTCTGGCAATCACTGCCATCGTCGTCGTCCTGCTTGACCTGGTTACCCGGCGCAAAGGGTGGCTGGTTGCCGTCAGCATTGCCGGCGTTATCGTCTCTGCCGGCTTTACCCTGGCAGCATGGGGGGGCAGCCCCCAGGCTATCCTCAGCAATATGCTGGCGGTGGACAACTTCGCCCTGTTCTTCAAGCTGCTCTTCCTGGGTATTGCCGCTCTGGTGACCCTGGCTTCGGTGGACTATGTCGCCAAGTTTGCCCGCTTCCAGGGCGAGTACTACGCCCTGGTGCTCCTCTCGGCGCTGGGCATGATGCTCATGGCAGCCACCACCGAGCTAATCTCAATCTATATTGCCCTGGAGCTAGCCAGCATCTCTCTCTATGCCCTGGTCGGCTTCCTGAAGGATGACAAATCAACCGAAGCCTCCCTGAAGTACCTCCTCCTTGGTGCCGTTGCCTCGGCAGTGCTGCTCTTTGGCATGGCGCTGGTCTTCGGTTTCACCGGCACAACGCAGCTGGGCGGGATTGCCCAGGCAATACAGGGGGTGTCCCTGGCAACCGCCCCCGGGCTCGTGCTGGGTATCGTTCTGCTGGTGGCTGGCTTCGGCTTCAAGATTGCCTCCGTCCCCTTCCACATGTGGGTGCCCGATGTCTACGAAGGGGCGCCGACTCCGATAACCGCCTACCTCTCCGTAGCCAGCAAGGCGGCGGGCTTCGCCGTCATACTGCGCGTCTTCTTCTCCGCCTTCACCCTGCCGGCATGGCTGAGCATGGACTGGGGGCTGATTTTCGCCGTCTTGAGCGCCATAAGCATGACCGTGGGCAATATCACCGCCATCCCGCAGACCAACATCAAGCGGATGCTCGGTTACTCCAGCATTGCCCAGGCGGGCTATCTCATGGTGGGCTTAGCCACAGTTGGCTTATCGCCGGTGGTGGACGTCGTCGGGCGGAGCGCCATCCTCTTCTTCCTCGCCAGCTACTCCCTTACCAACCTCGGTGCCTTTATCGCCATCATCGCCATCTCCAACAAGCTGGGCAGTGACCTCATTGAGGACTACTCCGGCATGATAAAGCGGGCGCCCCTCCTTGCCCTGGCTCTCACCCTGTGTCTGGTTTCCCTTATCGGCATGCCGCCCGCCGCCGGGTTTATGGCTAAGTTCTACATCTTCAGCGGGGCGGCACAGCACGGCTTGCTGTGGCTGGTTATCATCGCCGTCCTCAACAGCGTTGTCTCCGCCTACTACTATCTGAGGGTGGTCAAGGTAATGTGGCTTGGCAAGCCCGCCTCCGAGGAGAAGGTCCCCTCCTCCGGGGCGCTTCGGGTAGCCCTATTCATCTCCTGCCTCGGTGTCCTCGTGCTGGGCATCATCCCCGGCTTCGCCATGGGGCTGGCGGAGGTAGCCGCCCGGCTCTTCACCTTTTAACCGGCACCGGGGGCTCTCTGCCGACCCGTTTCCCGCTTTATCAGGGGCGCAATCAGGGCTACCGCCAGCATGCCGGCAGCGGCAAGCAGGAAAGCCGCCGAATAGCCGCTGCTAACGTCAAAGATTAGCCCCCCGATAAAGGGACCGACAGCGCCGCCTATTCCCCAGCCGATATCCTGCATCCCCAGTATAACGCCAAGATTGCGCAGCCCGAAGGTCTCACTGTTCAGGGCAGCCATGCTGGGACCCATACCCCCGTAGGCAAAGCCATAGACCAGGGCGAAGATAAAAAGCATCCATAACTCCTGCGCCCAGGTAATCCACAGCATAGCCCCGACCTGAAGCAGGGCACAGGTTATGACGGTTGTCTTTCTGCCCAGCCTGTCCGAAGCCGCCCCAATCAGCACTCTGCCCGCCATCGCCGTAAAGCCAAACAGGCTGAAGACAGCGGCCGCATCCGTGGCGGAGAAGCCAATATCCGTAATATGAGGCACCAGGTGGGTCTGCACCAGAAAAAGGCAGGAGGAGAGGAAAAACAAGATTGTTAGAACCAGCCAGAAACTCCTCGTCCTCAGCGCCTGGGGCAGGGAAAGCCCCGCCAGACGCAGACTGGCTGCCTCGTCCCCCGGGACCTGCCGCCCCCCGTCCGCTAAATCTGGCTGAAGCCCGTCAGGCAATGCCCCAATCTCGTGGGGGTCCCTTTTCAACAACATGGACAGGGAAAGGACAACCAGCAGGGCAATCAGCCCTATTACAACATAAGCCATACGCCAGTCAAAGGTAGCAATAAGATAGGTGGCAAACGGTGCCATAACAACCGCCCCCAGCCCGGCTCCGGAACCGGCAATGCCCAGAGCCAGCCCCCGCTTCTTGCGGAACCACCGCGACACGGTTGACATCGTCACCACATATACCGAGCCGGTTCCCATGGACATCAGCAGGCTATAGGTGATAAACAGCTGCCACGGGGCACTGGTCTGGCTGGTCAGGAGCAGCCCCAAGCCAGCCGACAAGCCCATCAGCAGGATGACGATTTTGGGTCCATACCGGTCCAATGCCCAGCCGGCTAGGACGGTAAAGGCGCCGCCGAGCAGCATGGAGAGGGCGGGGACAGCCGAGGTTACCGCACGTCGCAGGTCAAACTCAGCCTCTATGAACTTAAAGAAGACGCCGTAGGAAAGGCTCACC
>CAZFCV010000169.1:0-2690 GCA_964517985.1 uncultured Dehalococcoidales bacterium
GTTATGGCAAACGGCAAACGGGAACCAGGCTCAATATCGGTTAGCTCCGGACCGATGACCTCAATCCTGCCGTCCTCCACCTCATCCATCCGCTTGGAGGTAACCCACTCCACCATCGCCGTGCGGCCACCGCCGCACTCCAGGTAGATGTCCTCCCCACGAACACGCTCCCCCTCAAAGGCGGGGCCATAGGCTACCGGCACGGGGACATCAGCCACGGTGACCTTGAGCCCCCTGACCTCCACCGCCTTAGCCACTATGCTATCGTGGGGTATGTTGGAGACAACATGCTCGTAGGTGCAAACCCCGGTAGGCAGGACCTCCGGTATCGGGGTATCGGCGATGGTGGGGAACCCCCAGTTGATGGCACCGGCAGCATTGGCATACCACTCATCAGTAACGTAGCCCATGGGCAGGGCAAAGGCAAAGATGCGGTCCTTGTTATAAATCAGGATTTTCCGGTAGTCTCCCGGCTCAATGCCGCCAAAAGACATAGCCGCCCTGGTGGCAAAGCCCATGGCAAATACGGTGGCGCTGGTATCGGGGCCGAAGGAAACAAGGCGGGTGGGCCAGCCAATCTGTGTCCCCGCCTCAACAAGCTGCTCGGCAAACCTCTTGCCACCGTGCCCACCACCCATGAAGACGTAGAGGTTCTTCTCCTGAAGCTCCTGAGCAATCTTCCGGGCTATCTCCACGCTCGGCGCCGCACCCAGTATGGCGGCAAAGCCCGGTGCGGTGCCGTCAACAAACTCAACCCCCCTCTTCCTGAGGATGATATCATCGGCAGCCCCGAGCCAGATATTGCCATCGGCAATATCTTCCGTCTTGGTATAGAAGTTGGGCTGCTCCAGATAACGTATCGCCTCTATCAGCTCCTCGGCGAAGAAGGTCGCCATACCGGCATCAAGGGCGGGGGCGAGGTAGGGCAGGGGATGCTCTTCCCGCACCGGTGGCGGCAGCAGGTCCCGGCACCTCTTCAGTATCTGCTCCATGTCACCCAGCTTCTGCACCGGGATGCCCAGCATCCCGTAGATTACGGGCAGGTAGTAGGCGGTGTTGGGGAACCCTACCGGTTCCTTGGCTCCCCACTTGTCCATTGCCTGCTGCCACTTCTGCTCCGCCTGGCCAACAATACTATGCGCCCCCCGAATAACTGCTGATGCAATAATCTTTGACATGTCTAACTACCCCCTATCTCTTAGCTCTCTCGGGTTACTCCAGCTCGCGTCTCATCGCCATGTCGTAGAGTACCCTCTCCCTTGCTTTATCAATACCCAGTGCCTTGCGCTTCTTGTCAATATGGGCAATCATGAGCTGGGCGGACTTAATCGGGTCGGACTCAAACGCCCACATGCCGCCGTACATCCCCTCCATGTCCTTGAACAGATGGTCGGTTACATCTTTGCTGCCCAGGGTGGGCCAGGTAACGCCGAAGACGGTGAAGACCCCGGAAGCAACGAAGTACTGCCCGATGGAGATTGCCTTCTCGCTCATCCACTCCGGAGCCGCCCCGGCGACGGGCAGGTCGCTGATGTCATCGCCCAAGCCACCGTCCTTGACCATAGCCGTGGCGGCAATCAGGATACGGCTGTTATCAACGCAGGAGCCAACGTGCAGCACCGGCGGGATACCAACCGCCTCACATACGGAAGCCAGCCCCTCGCCGGCATACTCGGCAGCCGCTTCGGGAACCATCAGCCCCGCCTTGGCACTAGCCATAGCGCTGCAGCCGGTCTGCAGAACCAGCACATCGTTCTTGATGAGCTCCTTGACCATGGCAAGGTGGATGTCATCATGGGTGACGCGGGCATTATTGCAGCCGACAACGCCGGCTACCCCCCGGATTCTGCCGTTGATGATATTATCGTTCAGCGGGCGGTAGGAAGCCCGGAAGAGCCCGCCCAGCAGGTAGTTGACCGTCTCGTGGCTAAATCCGGCAATCAGGTCGGTCTTATACTGCGGGACACGGACCTTTTTCGTCCGGTTGGGGAAGTTATCAATAGCCGCCCTTATTATGTTCTTGGCGGACTCAACAGCTTTATACTCATCAAACCGGATATGGGTTCCCCCGTCAATCCGGGACTTGTCGTCGGTGGTGATAATCTTGGTGTGGTAGCACTTGGCGACCTCTACCAGACCCTGCATGATGCACTGCACATCCACCACTATCCCCTCAACGGCTCCGGTAACTATCGCCAGCTCCTGCTGCAGGAAATTGCCCCCGATGGGTATGCCGTGGCGCATCAGTATCTCGTTGGCGGTGCAGCACATGCCAACCAGGTTCAGCCCCTTGGCTCCCTTGGACTGGGCGTACTTCACCATCTCCGGATCCTGCGCCGCAACGGCAATCATCTCGGCTAGCTGCGGCTCGTGGCCATGAATGATGATATTCACCTCGTCCTCTTTAAGAACACCAAGGTTTATCTGGCTCAGTACCGGCGCCGGGGTGCCAAACATCACATCCTGGAGGTCGGTGGCAATCATGCTGCCGCCCCAGCCATCAGCGAGGGAAGTCCTGACCCCCTGCTGGAGGAGGTTCTTGTAGTCCTGGTCAACCCCCATGTGGGTGCGGTGCATACACTCCACCACTTCCCGGTCTATCCCCCGCGGGGCAACCCCCAGCTTGCGCCATATCTCCTGGCGCTTCAGCGGTGCCCGCCGCAGGAAGAGAAGTTCACCCTCCTGGCGAC
>CAZFCV010000170.1:0-2651 GCA_964517985.1 uncultured Dehalococcoidales bacterium
CACCGGGAGAATGGCGTCCCTGGCTGGATTCGAACCAGCGACCCGCTGCTTAGAAGGCAGCCGCTCTATCCACTGAGCTACAGGGACGGGTGATTTGCCATTAAATTTAGCATGACGGGGAGATAGCGGTCAAGACGAAGCCCGCAAGACAGGGCCGGGTAGCGGTGCCTGCCGGTCGGCTACCCTGAAGCCCTCCATAAAGCCAGGATAGCCAGGACAGCGAGGCCAGCACCGGCAATCGCCGCGCCGACCCAGCCCAGGAGGCTGAGGCAGGTAACGATTATCCCGGCAATAAACACCCCGACAAGGATGGACAGGAAGGCATATTTAAATTTTATACCAAAAACGACCGCGATGAGCGAGCCTGTCCAGGCACCGGTAACCGGCAGGGGAATGGCAACAAATAGTGCCAGACCAATCCGCTCGTATCTCTCCACAACCCTCCCCCTCCGCCGGGCATGCTCGAAGAGCCAGTGAAAAGCACGGTTGAAGAAGCCCACCCGGCTTAGCCACCGCGAAACGCCGTTCAGAAAGAGCAGGATGAACGGCACCGGCACCAGATTACCGATAAGCGCCAGGAGAAAAGCATAATACCACGGGAAGTGGAACAGATTTATGGCTACCGGCAGCGCGCCGCGGAGCTCAAATATAGGTAGAGCGGAAATAATAAGAACTACTAGCTCTTCAGAAAAACCTAAACCAAGAAGCTCTTCGGGGGACACAACCTTCCCTTGCTATCGTTTCTCAAGCAATTCTACAGTGGGAGTGTAACAGAGAGCCGCCATACCGTCAAGCGATATTAGCTTGACAACTCATTGGCGGCGTTGCTAGTATGAGTTAAAATCTCTGCGAGTTGAAAATGCCACGATTGCTGGATAGAATTAACAACCCTGCCGACCTCAAGGGACTTACACAGCGGGAGCTCAAGCAGTTAGCCAGTGAGATCAGAGAGGAACTGGTCACCACAGTAACCACCAACGGGGGGCACCTCGCCTCCAATCTGGGTGCGGTTGAGCTGACGATAGCCCTGCACCGGGTCTTTGAGAGCCCCAAGGATAAGATTGTCTGGGACGTGGGGCACCAGAGCTACGTCCATAAACTGCTTACCGGAAGAAGGCAGCACTTTCACACGCTGCGTCAGTATGAGGGGCTATCCGGTTATACCTGCCGCAGTGAAAGCGAGCATGATCCCTTCGGCGCTGGGCACGCCAGTACCTCAATCTCAGCCGCCCTCGGTATGGCTATCGCCCGTGACCTCTGCGGCGCTGACTATCACGTGATTGCCGTTACCGGCGATGGCGCCATAACCGGGGGCATGGCTCTGGAAGCGTTAAACCAGGCAGGGCACCTGGGCTCCAAGCTTATTATCGTCCTGAACGATAACGGGATGTCCATCTCGCCCACGGTCGGGTCTCTAGCCAAGCTGCTGAACAATGTGCGCTTTGACCCCCGCTACCGCCGGGCAAAGGAAGAGGGCAGACAGATGCTCAACACCCTGCCTATGGGCAACCAGCTATGGAAACTGGAACAGCGGGTTATGAGCGGGCTCAAGGGTCTGCTTATGCCTACTATGGTCTGGGAAGAACTTGGGCTCACCTACATAGGGCCGGTTGACGGGCACAATCTACCGGAGCTGGAACTGGTCCTTACCCAGGTGCGGGACTACCGCTTCAAGCCGACCCTCATCCACGTCGTTACCACCAAGGGCAAGGGCTATCACCCGGCAGAGGGTGACGCCATCTATTTCCACGGCATACCGGCGAAAGACAGCGGCAACAAGGAGGCACCGAGCTACAGCGAGGTGTTTGCCCAGACCGTACTGCGTATGGCGCGGGAAGACCCCCGGCTGGTGGCGATTACCCCGGCTATGCCCGAGGGAAGCTGCCTGAATATTGTTGCCGCTGAATTCCCGGAGCGCGTCTTTGACGTTGGTATCTGCGAGGAGCACGCCGTCACCTTTGCCGCCGGGCTGGCGACGCAGGGACTCATACCGGTGGTCGCCATATACTCCACCTTCCTGCAACGTGCCTTTGACCAGATTATACACGACGTCTGCCTCCAGGAGATGCCCGTCGTCTTTGCCATTGACCGGGGGGGCATTGTCGGCGATGACGGTAAGACCCACCAGGGCTCCTTTGACATCTCCTACCTGACACTGATTCCCAACCTGATTGTGGCTGCCCCCAAGGATGAGAACGAGCTTCAGCACCTGCTCTACACCGCGGTAAAGGTAGAAAAGCCGATGGCAGTGAGATACCCCCGCGGTTCCGGTGCCGGAGTGGAGCTGGATACGGAGCTATGTGAGCTTGCCATCGGCAGGGGGGAAATATTGAGAGAAGGGGAGGATGCTGCCATACTGGCTATAGGCGCTACCGTAGCGCCTGCCCTTGAAGCTGCGCAGGAGCTGGCTGCCCATGGCATTGAGGCTACCGTAGTCAACGCCCGCTTCGCCAAACCGCTGGACACCGAACTGATAACCGAACTGGCAAGCCGCACCAAATGCCTTGTTACCGTTGAGGAGAATGCCCTTTGTGGCGGCTTCGGCAGCAGCGTGGTCAAGCTCCTTCAGGAAGCGGGAGGGCATAATATCCCCATGAAGAGCATCGGCATTCCGGATGAGTTTGTCGAGCAGGGCAGTCAGGACATTCTAC
>CAZFCV010000171.1:0-2627 GCA_964517985.1 uncultured Dehalococcoidales bacterium
GGACAAATCGGAATATAGCGATGTCGCCAAATTCAGACCCAATTCCGGTAGAATTAACCTGGTATGAAATGGTACTAGCTAAATTCCCCACCTTTGACCCCACCTGGCCCGATGATGTCAAGCTGAAGTGGTTTGAAGCCTTCGCCAACCTGCTCAGAAAGGGCTTGGGGGCGACTAACGAAAACCAGGAGTAGCCCCCCGCCCGCACCCACCCCCTGCCGGGCAAACAGTGCTCATTGCGGACATGCTCAGGGATAGCTATATATAATGTATATAATATGAAAAGGCAAAGGGTCTATCTGGCACCCCTTGACGAGGATGGCATCAGCCTCTATATACCGCTTTCCGATGACCCGGAGCTGGTCCTCACCATGGGCTGGCAGCCCTTCGCTGCCAGAGAGAGGGAGAGGTTTCTAAAGACCCTGGAGGTGCTGACCCTGCCCTACTGTGGTGATGGTAAGCCAGCAACATTCAGCATTATCACTGCCGGGGAAGGCAAGCCCATCGGCTATGTTTGCCTGAAAGGGATAAACAGGGATAACTCCGCTGCCGAACTGGGCATCGCCATAATGGAGAAGGGCTACCGCAACCAGGGCTACGGCACCGAAGCCCTGCAGCTCGCCCTGAGCTATGGTTTTAACCGGCTCGGGCTAGCTCTGATAGGGTTAACCGTCTTCCCCGATAACAGGCGGGCAATCAAAGCCTACGAAAGGGTCGGCTTCAGGACCAGGGAGGTCTTGAAGGACTCGTGGCTTCTCCCCGGCGGCGAATATGTTGATATGCTGCTCATGGAGATTACCCGGGAGCAGTGGGCGGGATAAGCCGAAGGCACAGCCGCCTATCCACCGCTATCTCGCCTGCCCCTAGCCCTCTTCAGAAAATAGACCGGCACCGGGATAACGGTGATAAGTAGAATAATCAGGACCGAGTTGAAGCCGGTAATCCGGACATCAAAAACTATATTCAGCACCATAATACTGAGTGTTACCAGGGCAATGGATAGACCGAAGGAGAGGACAAGCCTCTCTACGACGTTTATCCGCCGGCTACTGAAGAGGACGAGCGTCCAGGCAAAACCGGGGAGAAGAAACACCAGGATAAACCCCAGTATTGCCCTGAGAGCGGGCAGACTGTCCAGAAAAGGCAGCAAAAGCTCAAAGAACCCCTTAACCGGAGAAAGCCATTCCACCGCCCGTGTCTCCTTTCCGGCAGACCTGATTTATCTGGCGCTGCTCCCCCCACATCCTACCCAATTTGAAGGACAACTGCAAGCACCAGCCCGGACGGCGACTTTCCAACCCTGCCCCACGCCATTTGTCCACAACGCTCACTAGCTAGTCATTTGGTACCACATCAGCCAGGGGTATTGACAAAAGGCTTTTTATGGGCTATAATAGTGCCAACTGACAAATATAGGAGTTGCCAATGATTACTACTGTTACTACCAGTACTATAACCAGTGTGACAACGATGATTGGCTTTGCCGTGGCGGCTGGTGTTGTGGCGGTAATTGCCCTGGTTGCCTTCCTCTGCGTCCGGGAGCTTGTTGCCCACGGTAGCGGAGGTTCACGCCGCTTTTTAGCGCGCTCACTTGATGTCGGCATAGTCCCCCTGGTGGTTGCCTTCGGCATAATAGTAGCCATGAAGGTGGTGGAGATACTAGCCTAGGGGTTACCAGACACAGACCAAGGCGGGAGTGACAAAAGAATTGCTTTGTGATAACATAGCACAGGATAGGAGCGGGGCAGGTCTTCAAGGTATTACTGATACAGACCTTACCCGGAATGGATTAACGGACTACTGCTCATGAAGGGAAGAGGCTGGCTTAGAGTAATCCTTGCTTTCACCCTGGTGATGGCAATTGGTATATCGCTGTGGTTTTCGGCGCCGGTGCGCGCCCTTACCGTGGATATTGCCGACCCCTCAGCAACCACCATCAGTGAAAACATCCCCTTCGACATAACCATAAACATTGAAGACAGCGAACTCCTGCCGATAGTGAGCATTGACCTGAATATCTTCAAATCTGACGACCGCCCCACCTATGAAGCCAGCTGCGCCGACCTGCCCCTGAACACGGGGAGTAAAAGCTACACCAATACCGACACTGGTGGTGGCGGTGCTGTGGATGTTGCTGCCGCCGCTAACTGGAGCTACAACTACGGCTATGGTTACGCGGTATGGGAAGGTACCCCCTACGAGTTTGGCTACGGCTACGGCTATGGCGGGGTGTCATCCATGACCTATAATGTCATCTGGCACTCACCATCCGGCTGGCCAGATGGCGGCTATACAATTGAGACCGTAATTACCGCCGACAGCACGACCTTCACCAAGACCAAGACAATCTCGCTCTCACAGCCAAGCAGCGGCGGCGGTGGTGGTGTCGGCGCCCCGGACAGGACGCCACCGAGAATCTATGAAGTCGCAACCGGTGACGTGACCAAGACCACGGCGGACATCTTCTGGATGACCAAGGAGAAGAGCGACAGCCAGGTAGAGTACTGGGCGAGCCCGTCCACGTTCTCCGAGCTAGACGAAGAAATGGTCTTTGAGCATCTTGTCCAGCTGACCGGTCTGACCCCGGCAACCACCTACTCCTACAAGACAATGTCCCGGGACAGGGC
>CAZFCV010000172.1:0-2626 GCA_964517985.1 uncultured Dehalococcoidales bacterium
GATTGTGCGAGCCTTCGGCGAAGAGGGAGAGGGAGGTGAGCATGGGGACCATGAACAGGATGCTGCCGGTAGCCCAGCCAATGCTGAAGTAGGCGTTGGGCTCGGCACCGAGGACGTTTACCACCATCAGCGGCAGAGCGAGACTGGGAACCGTCCAGAATATGTTGGAGAAATAGTTGGCTAGGGAGAAGCGTATCATGCCCCTTATCGCCCCGCTGTTTATGGTAGGCAGGGGGCGGTAGCCAGCCTGGAGCCGGGGCAGGAAGAGAAAAACGCTCACCAGCACCCCCAGCGAGACGGCAATTCCCCAGGAGGTCAGGATACCAAAGGCACCGAAGAGGACCGCCAGGGCGACCAGGGGGATGAACCGCAGGAGGCTAAAAATCAAGCCCTGCCACAGGGCAAATTCGGCTTTGCGCCCGGCAACGAAGGTCTGCTGGGTAAAACTCTGCAGCGTGATAGCTGCCGTAAAGATGACAAAAGCCACCGGGTAGGCGAGGTTCTGCCGGATGGAAAGCAGTGCCGGTGACCACAGCGGAAGCCCGGCAAGAAAGACGAGCGACAGGACTATCGCCGTGAGCCCGCCAACCGTGAAGCAGGAGTTGGTCATGTTCCGGGCTTTCCCGCCGGCACCGGGCAGGAAGTGAACCAGCCCGTAATCCAGCCCCAGTGTGGCTAGGAGTGACAGCAAGACCATCGCCGCAATAACGGCTGAGGCGATGCCAACGCTTTCCGCGGAATAGAGGCGGGCGGCTACCGCCCAGAAGAAGAAACCGCTACCGGCACCGACCCCCGAATTCAGTATCAGGTAGACCGCATTGCGATAGAGGGAATCCCCGTAGAGCTCCCTTACCCGCTTCCCCGGCGAGCGGATGATGCGGGAGATATCAAGGAGGGTGACCTTGATGAGAGAAATGGCTCCCCGTCCGGTCGTTGTACTATGGTATGGTTCTCTTTCCGGGTTCGGCAATATGCTGCTCTCACCTCTAGCGCCGGGGCTAGGGCTTGCCATAGCCATTCGGGTGCTTCTTCAGCCACTGCCAGGCGCTGTCAACTATGGTGTCAAGCTCGGAATGCACCGGCGCCCAGCCCAGCTCCTGCCGGGCAAGCCTTGAGCTTGCTACCAGCACCGCCGGGTCTCCGGGGCGTCTCGGCGCCACCTCAGTGGCAATCTCAACCCCGGTGACCTGCCTCGCCGTGCCTATTATTTCCAGGACAGAGTAGCCCGCCTCGCTCCCCAGGTTATAGGCTTTGCCGCTCAGCGGCGCCAGTTTCTCCAGTGCCAGCAGGTGGGCTTGAGCGATGTCCAGAACGTGGAGATAGTCCCGGACACAGCTCCCGTCCCGGGTCGGGTAGTCCGTCCCGAAGACGGAAACCGGGCTGCCCGGGCTCAATGCTGCCTTGAGGACATTGGGAATGAGGTGCGTCTCCGGCTGGTGGTCCTCCCCCAGGTTCGGGCTGGCTCCGGCGGCATTGAAATACCTCAGGGCTACGTAGCTGATTCCGTAGCCCCGGGCGTACCACTCCAGAATCCTCTCAAAGACCAGCTTTGACTCTCCATAGGCATTCACCGGCTTCTTGGGCTGGTCTTCCTCAACGGGGGTGCTCTGGGGCTCGCCATAAACGGCGGCGGAGGAGGAAAAGATGAGCCTGGAGACGTGGTGCTTCAGCATTGCGGCAAGGATATTCATACCCCCGGAGACGTTGCTCCGAAAGTGCCTCTGGGGGTCGGTCATGGAGTACTCAACGATGGTCTCCGCCGCCATGTGCATTATGGCATCAATGGCGTACTTCTGGAATACCGTGTCAAGCTCTTCGGGATGGCAGATATCGGCAAGAACGAACTCTGCCCCCGGCGGCACCGCCTCATGGTGCCCCTGCTGCAGGTTATCAATAACGATAACCCGGTAGCCTTGCCCCAGCAGCTCCTCGGAAAGGACGCTGCCCACATAGCCAGCGCCACCGGTGACCAGGATGTTCATGGCTACTCCTTCTCTTTACCGTCAGGCTAACCTATACTATAACACCGGAGCAGGGCAGGGCAACCTGCCGCCCCCTAGTCCGGCGCGGTGGGCTCCTCCAGCAGGTAGACGTTATCTCTTACCTCCTCCAGGGCAGGGTTGCTACAGGGGGCGGTGGTGTAGACGATGGATATACCGTTATCCGTCAGGAAGGAGGTGTCTTCACAGCCGCCCGCCAGAAAGGCATGGGCGGCTTCGTCACTTGCCCCGGGAGCCATGGTTATCCGGCTGTAGACCATTTTCCCGGTGATGGCGGTAAAGGCAGTCCCTTTCCAGGGATCAAGGACTGCCCTATCATAGTCCTCAGTGACGTTTCCCTCAATCCAGAGGAACGCCTGGTAATCGGCATCATCAATCATATGGTAGTAGGGGGTATCCTGCCGGGCGGGGATGGCTATCGCCAGCGTTACACCGATGAGAACAAGGCAGAGAAGAATACCGGCGTTCCGGGCGAGAAAACCGGGCCGTAACCGGCTCATGATTTTCTCCGGCAGCCTGAGGTTGCCCACCGCCGCCAGTCCCGCCCCGGCAACAATGCTCATGAGCAGCATCACCAGCAGCAGCCCGCGCTCATACAGCCCCCCTATCCCGTAGTGGAAGGCATG
>CAZFCV010000173.1:0-2603 GCA_964517985.1 uncultured Dehalococcoidales bacterium
TGCGGGAGCGGTCGCCATGATACATGCCGCGAATCTGGGGCAGGGTCATGTGCGATTCATCAATAAAGAGGAGGAAGTCCTCGGGGAAGTAGTCCAGCAGCGTCCACGGCGGGCTGCCCGCCGGTCGCCCCGCCAGGTGGCGGGAGTAGTTCTCCACGGAATGGCAGTAGCCCGCTTCGGCAAGCATCTCCAGGTCATAGTTGGTGCGCGCCTCCAGCCGGGCTGCCTCCAGGAGCTTGCCCTGCTGGCGGAGCTCCGCCAGCCTCTCCCTCAGCTCCTGCCGGATGCTCTCAATCGCCCGCACCAGCTTATCATGCGAGGTGACAAAGTGCTTTGCCGGGTAGATATCAACCGAGCCCAGCTCCGCCAGGAGCTCCCCGGTAAGCGGGTCTATCTGGACGATGCGCTCAACCTCGTCACCGAAGAACTCAATGCGCAGGGCAAGCTCCTCGTAAGCCGGCTGTATCTCCAGGGTATCGCCGCGGAGGCGGAACCTGCCCCGGGTAAAGTCCATATCATTGCGCTCATACTGCATGTCCACCAGCCGGCGGAGGAGCTTTTCCCGGCGGTGGCTCTCGCCCCGCTTCAGGCTACAGACAAAGCTGCGGTACTCCTCCGGCTCACCGAGACCGTAGATACAGGAAACCGAGGCGACGATAACCACGTCACGGCGCTCAAAGAGGGCACGGGTGGCGGCATGACGCAGCTTATCAATCTCCTCGTTTATGTCTATCTCCTTCTCAATATAGGTATCCGTGCGGGGGAGATACGCCTCCGGCTGGTAGTAATCGTAGTAGCTGACGAAGTACTCCGCGGCATTATTGGGGAAGAACTCGCGGAACTCGGCATAGAGCTGGGCGGCAAGCGTCTTGTTATGGCAGATGACCAGCGCCGGGCGCTGCACCCGGGCGATGACGTTCGCCATGGCAAAGGTCTTGCCGGAGCCGGTAACCCCCAGCAGCGTCTGGTGCTTGAAGCCTTTGTTCAGCCCCGCCACCAGCCCCTCCACCGCCTGCGGCTGGTCACCGGTCATCCCAAAATCAGAGACTATCTCAAATGGTGGCATATCCCTTCCCCGGAACAGTATATCTTGTTAACACGGTGGCTTCAATGTGGCACAACCGCTATAATTACTACATGGAATCGGAAACGCTACTCAAAGCCCTGACCACCGCCGGCATTGGTCCCCGGAGAAAGCTTGCCGACGCTATACGCCAGCAACGGGTAGCCGTAAACGGGGAAATCATTGAAGACTTCAGCCACCCGGTCAACAGAGAGGCAGACCTTATCACCATAGATGGCAAGCCGGTGGTCTTTGCGCCGGTAAAAACCGTCTGCCTGATGCTTAACAAGCCCGGGGGCGTGTTATCAACCACCAGTGACCGCCGGGGCAACCGGACGGTTATTGACCTTATTCCCGACCGGTACCGCCACCGGCGGCTGTACCCCATAGGGCGGCTGGACAGGGACAGCACCGGCTTGCTGCTGCTCACCAACGACGGGGCGCTTACCTACCACCTCACCCACCCCCGCTACGAGCACGAGAAGGAATACCTGGTAGAGATACCCGGCAGTTTAAGCCCGGCGGACAGATACCGGCTGGAGCAGGGCATCCAGCTGGAGGACGGCGGGACGCACCCCGCCCGCGTCAGCGAGGTGAAGTCCACCCCGCCCTACAACTACAGCATCACCATACACGAAGGCCGCAAGCGGCAGGTGCGCCGCATGTTCGCCGCGCTGGGGCACCGGGTGCTATCCCTGAAGCGGGTAAGGATTGGCGCCCTCACCCTGGGCAACCTGAAAGAGGGGCAGGTGCGGGAGCTATCCCCCCACGAAATCGGCAGGCTGATGAGCAAGCCCCGGAAATAGCGGGTCTCAAAGGCACAATATATCCCCCGGCAAAAGCCCTTCAATCAAAATTCTCTTAAAAATCCTGGCACCCCCTTGACTCTCCCGCCAGGGGAGGCTCTATACTGTTAACGAGGTCTTCCAGAGCGGTATAAAGGGGGAGAATCAGTGCTCAGAATAGGCGACTTCTCCAAGCTCAGCCGGGTCACAGTAAAGGCGTTGCGCTACTATGACGAAATCGGCTTGCTGAAACCGGTCAGGGTAGACCGCTTCACCGGCTATCGTTACTACTCGGCTGACCAGCTGTCCCGGCTCAACCGGATAATCGTGCTGAAGAGCCTTGGGCTATCGCTGGAAGAGGTCTCCAGCCTGCTGGATAACAACCTGCCAGCAAATTACATCAGGCAGCTCCTGAATGTGAAGCAGGCAGAAATCAGTGAGCGGCTACAGGAAGACAGGAGCCGGCTGAGGCAGGTGGAAGAGTGGCTCAAGCAAATCGAGAAGGAGGGTATCATGCCAGAGTACCAGGTGGTAACCAAGAAGGTCGAACCCCAGATAATCGCCTCAATCCGCGACGTGCTTCCGACCTACGGTCATGTAGGGCAGCTCTATGGGGAGCTATTCGCCCACCTCGGCGCCAAGGGCGGCAAGCTAGCCGGGCCCACCATCTTCATCTGCTATGACGCCGAATACAAGGAACAGGATGTCGACGTAGAGGCGGGCGTCCCCCTGAGCGAAGCAATCCCGGGCTCCGA
>CAZFCV010000174.1:0-2575 GCA_964517985.1 uncultured Dehalococcoidales bacterium
TGTAGCTTGCGGTAGGCTCCAGCGAGGTCAACGCCCATCTTTTTTTGAAAGCGGGCGAGCCCCATGGGCAGCTCGGCACCAATGGGGCTATCATCCATCTTTCTTACCAGGGATAGCATGGACTCAAGACCGGCGGCGTACTGGTAGCCACAGCCGGCGAAGAATATGGTCTCCGCCTTTTTCGGCAGGTTGAGGTCTTTCGCCCACCTTGCCCCGGTCTCTTTGGGGGCGCCTAAGATGTTTTGCCGGGAGGTAATATTACCCGCGATATAAAGCAACCCCGGGGGGACTAAGCTTTTGGCTTCCCTGTTCATCCCGTGCCCTTTTATATAGATGCCCGTCTCATCCGGTATAGCGCCATCATTTTGAGCCAGGACGGGGCTTCTAGGAGAGTGTCAGGTGCCTCTGCACCAGCCCGACCACATCGGCGGGGTATTCGGCGATGTCCACCCCGACCTCACGAAGAGCGGCGGTCTTGCTCTGGGGTGTGCCCTTGCCGTCGCCGTGAATAATGGCGCCGGCGTGACCCATCCGTTTCCCCTCGGGGACATTGTGTCCGGCGATGTAGGCGACCACGGGCTTGGTCATCCAGCGGTCAATAAACTCCGCCGCCTTCTCCTCCTGAATGCCCCCCACCTCGCCCACAATCACCACCAGATCGGTGTCCGGGTCTTTTTCGAAGAGTCTCAGAAGCTCGGGCAGGTTGGTAAATACCACCGGGTCGGCGCCGATGCCGACCACGGTGCTCTGCCCGAAGCCACCGGTCGCCAGGTTGATACTTATCTCATAGGAGAGGGTGCCACTCCGGGAGATTACCCCGATGCGGCCCGGGGTGAACATATTCCCGGGCATGATTCCCATCTTGGCTTCGCCGACGGTGATGACGCCCGGGCTGGTGGGACCGATAATCTCTATCTCCCGGTCCCGGGCATGTTCCCGTATCTCCATAACATCGTGTACCGGTATATGCTCGGTGATGACGACGATGAGCCCGATGCCGGCATCCACGGTCTGCAGTGCCGCTTCCTTGACCGCGGGCGGCGGGACAAAGAATACGGAAGCCTCCGCACCGTGCCGGGCTACCGCCTCGGCAACAGTATCATATACCGGGATGCCTTCCACCACCTCACCGCCCTTCCCCGGGGTGACGCCGGCAACAATATTGGTGCCGTATTCCAGCATCCATTTGGCCTGGACTCGCCCCGTCCGGCCGGTAATGCCCTGCACCAGGACTCTGGTCTCCCGGTTCAGCAGAATACTCATGCCCCTCGCTCCAGCAGCTGGGCGAGGCGCTCTATCCCCTTTTCCGTGGATACGTCGGTGACCACGTGAACCCCGTGCTCTCTAAAAATTTCCCAGGTCTCCTCCTGATGGTTCCCCAGAGCCTTGGCGACCACCGGTATGCTGACCCCGTGCTCCTGCATATACTGGACGACCCCCTTAGCCCCTTCGTGGATGGGGTTGATTCCCCCGTAGACGTTAATGAAGAGTGCCCTTATGCCCTCCTTCTGCAGGACCAGCCCCATCACGTTGTAGAGAAGCTCGGCGGTAATGGCGCCGCCCGTTTCCAGGAAGTTAGCCGGGCGCATGCTCTGGCTGATGATGTCCATGCTTGCCATGCCCAGACCGGCACCGCTGGCGATGATGGCGATATCCCCGTCAAGCTCCACATAGGTGACGCCGATTTGGCGCCCCTTCCGCTCCAGGGGGTTGGTAATACGGTCCTCCAGATTGAGGTTGAGGTCGCGGTGGCGGTAGAGGCTGGAGTTGTCTATTTCCACCTTGGCGTCCAGAGCCAGGTAGGTCCCGTTAGCGGTCAGGACCAGGGGGTTGATTTCGGCGACGAGGGCATCGTAGTTACGGAAAACGCGGTAAAGAGCGCCGAGCAGGCTGGCTATCTCGGTCAGCTCCTTACCCCGGAGACCTACCTCGCGGCACATCTGCTGAGCCTGGGAAGGGCTGAGGCCGCTGCTAATGGAAACGGGCTTGGAGACGAGCGCTTCGGGGCGCTCCAGAGCCGTCTTGTTGATGGATATCCCGCCTTCAACACTAAGGATGACCACCGGTGTGCCGTAGTATTCGTCCACGGTGACGCCCAGATAGAATTCCTGGGCAGTCTCCACCCTTGGGGTGAGCATGGCCCGCTCTACCGGCAAGCCTCCGATTGACATACCCAGTATGCGGCGCGCCGCTGTCTCCACCTCATCCGGGGACTGGGCAGTCTGGATTCCCCCCGCCAGATAGCGGCCTCCGGTCAGCACCTGGGCTTTGACCACCAGGGGCAGCCCTATCTCCGGCGCCTTTTCCCGAGCCTCCCCGGGGCTAGCCGCCAGGGCGTAATCGGGGACAGGTATGCCCTCGCGGCGAAACAGCTCAATTCCTTCGTGTTCGTATAACTTCATAGCGGCTGTCCAGCGTAGCTTACACTACCAGAGGCGGCGGCGTCAAATTGTCGTGGCGTGCCGCCTGCCCCGATTTTACAAAGAGCCGGCATGGATGCTAGACTATTAAGGCGTTTTATTCGGAAGGCAGTTTAACTTAATCAAGGAGGGAAAAAGAAGTGGCGCTCAAGACA
>CAZFCV010000175.1:0-2555 GCA_964517985.1 uncultured Dehalococcoidales bacterium
CCCGCCCGGACGAATATCTCAATCAGCCCTTCGTCTAATGCATCAAGATATACCTGCTGCGAGCCGGGGATAACAATACAGCGCACCCGCGGCGAAACGTTTCTCCCCTCCAGTACCCGGGCGGCGAGGCGCAGGTCTTCCAGGCGGCCGTTGGTGCAGCTGCCGATAACCGCCTGGTCAATCTCTATACCGGCTGCCTGGCTGACCGGCTTGACGTTAGCCGGTGAGGGGGGCAGGGCAACCTGAGGCTCCAGGGAGGAGATATCGTATTCAATGACCGACGCATAGCCGGCATCGTCATCCGGCTCGTAGATGACATAGGGGCGCTTCGCCCTGCCCTCAAGGTAAGCCACCGTCTTATCATCAACCGGGAAAAGCCCGGCTTTACCGCCGGCTTCAATAGCCATGTTAGCCATGGTGAACCGCCCGTCCATGGACAGGGCGGCTATGGCATCGCCGCTAAACTCCATCGCCGAATACAGGGCACCGTCAACGCCGATATTGCCGATGGTATGAAGAATGAGGTCCTTGCCCCCCACCCACCGGGGCAGGCTCCCGTGGTAGACAAGCTTGATGGTGGGCGGCACCTTCATCCATATGTCGCCGGTTGCCATGGCGGCGGCGATATCGGTTGACCCCATTCCGGTGGCGAATGCCCCCAGCGCCCCGTAGGTGCAGGTGTGGGAGTCGGCGCCGATGACCACGTCCCCCGGCACCACCAGCCCCTGCTCCGGCAGGAGGACATGCTCAATGCCCATCTGCCCCAGCTCAAAGTAGATTACCCCCTGCTCACGGGCGAAGTCCCGCATTACCCTTGCCTGCTCCGCAGAGGCAATGTCCTTGTTGGGCACGAAGTGGTCGGGCACCATGACTATCTTTGCGGGGTCAAAGACCCGCCCCACCCCGATGTGCTGGAACTCCCTTATGGCAATCGGGGCGGTAATATCATTAGCCAGGATGAGGTCGACCCGGACATTCACCAGTTCGCCCGGGGCTACCTTTTCCCTACCGCAGTGGGCAGCCAGTATTTTCTCGGCTAGTGTCAATGCAGTTTCCCTTTCTCCCTGAAGTCAGCCCTGGATGGGCGCTCAGCAGACAGGAGGGCGGCGCCAGACCTTATCGATAGTTTCCACGACACATACCTCAGCCAGGGACTAGTCGGCACCTCTCCGGGCAGCCAGCAGCCGGTTGAGGGCATTTATGTAAGCCTTGGCGCTGGCGACGATTATATCGGTATCGGCACCCCGGCCGGTATAGGTTGTCCCATCGCTCTCAATCCGGATAAGCACCTCGCCGATAGCGTCAATCCCCTCGGTTACTGACTTGACACTGAACTCGGTAAGCTCGTTGGGCACGCCGACAAGCCGGTTGATTGCCTTGTAGACGGCATCCACGGGTCCGGTGCCGAGGGCAGCGTCCTCCAGAACCTGCCCCTCCGGACCGATAAGCCGGACAGCCGCCGTGGGGATGCCCCGGTCTCCGCAGGAGACCTGAATACGGTCAACGTGGTAGGTCTCGGATACGGTGCGCAGCTCCTCGGCGACGAGGGACTCAATATCCCTGTCCGTGATTGCCTTTTTCTTATCCGCCAGCTCCTTAAAGGCGGTGAAGGCACGGTTAAGGTCTTGCTCGGACAGGCTGTAGCCCAGCTCCGCCAGCCGCTCTTTGAAGGCGTGCCGTCCGCTGAGCTTGCCCAGCACCAGGCTGCTGGCGGGTATCCCCACCGTCTTGGGGTCTATTATCTCGTAGGTTATCGGCATCTTGATGACGCCGTCCTGGTGAATCCCCGATTCATGGCTGAAGGCATTGGCGCCCACGATTGCCTTGTTCGGCTGCACCACAAAGCCGGTCAGCTCGCTCACCAGCCGGCTCAATCTGTAGAGCTGCCTGGTATTGATGTTGGTGGTGAGGTTAAAGAAGTCACCGCGGGTCTTGAGCGCCATGACAATCTCTTCCAGCGAGGCGTTGCCCGCCCTCTCCCCGATACCGTTAATGGTGCACTCCACCTGCCTCGCCCCCCGCCGCACCGCCTCCAGGCTGTTAGCCACGGCGAGACCAAGGTCATCGTGGCAGTGGACGCTGACCACCGCCCGGCTGATATTGGGCACGTTGCTCATAATACCGGCGATAAGATTGCCAAACTCCTCCGGGATGGCATAGCCCACCGTATCCGGGATATTGACGGTGGTTGCCCCGGCGCCAATGGCTGCCTCCAGGACCTGATAGATGTACTCCGGCTCGGTGCGGCTGGCATCCATCGGCGAGAACTCAACATCACCGGTATACTGCTTTGCCCGGGCGACCATTGCCCGCGCCATCTCCAGGATATCCTGGCGGCTCTTCTTCAGCTGGTGGACGAGGTGTATATCCGAGGCGGAGAGGAAGACGTGGATGCGCGGGTGCGCCGCCTCTTTTATCGCCTCCCAGGCACGGTCTATATCATCGGGGTGAGCCCGGACGAGGGCACAGATTACCGGCGTACGCAGCTCCTTGCCGATGAGGCTTACCGCCTCAACGTCACCGGGGGAGCGTATGGGAAAGCCGGCTTCAATAAC